>DAOOIT010000014.1 GCA_035384565.1 Planctomycetota bacterium
TGCCCACGCCCTGCACCGGGCCAGTCACGCCAGGATCGCGAAACCCTGAAAACCCTCAATTCTCTCCCCCCCACAGTTGAGCAAGTATGGCGCTGGGGCGCTCCGGGGCCTTCGGCAGCCGTTCCTGGCCATCTCCATCCCCTTCGCTCTCACCGGCGCGATGCCGGCCACGAACGGGCAGGGCCTGGAGGTCTCCGCGGCGCGAACGGCCCTGACCGAGGGCGATGCCCGCTGGCAAGACCATTACGCCTGCTGCGCCGACTATGGAGCTTTCGGCTGTTCGGCGGCCACCCGCCCCCCCGCCGGCGCGCCGCGCGCCCGCTCGTCCAGCAGCTCGAAGTAGAAGCCCCATTCCCCCACGCCTTGCGTCACCTTCACGAGCAGTTCATTCCAGCCCCGAGCAAGAGCCACCGGCGCGATGAACTCGCCCGGCAAGGCATAGGTCGCATTCCTGCCCGTAAGCGCCAGCCGACCGTTCACCCACAGCTTGCAGCGGTCGTCGCTCCCCACCGCCACCACCGCCGTGCGTTCCCTGTCGCTGTACGCCCAGGCGGTCGCGTAGGCCACCGCGTGCTCGGCCGGGCCGAGGAGCGCCTTGAGATTGACGTAGCTTCCCTCAGCCGCCACCCGGCGCCAATGCAGCTCGCCTGCCAGTCCCGTATACGCCCGGTCCAGCCGCACGCCATCAACCTCGGGCGGGAGAGGAACGTCCAGCCCCCACTCCTCGCCCTCCCCACGAAAGGGTCCGAGAATCTGCCAGTTCCTCACGAATTCGCGCGGGGTTCGCACGTGGACCCGGTGGAACTGGTAGAGCGTCGCCACGGGCAGATCGAAGCCCTGAGTCAGCTCCAGCACCCGGGCTGGCGGGTCCGGCTCGCCCGCTTCTGTGCAGGCCTCCAGAAGGCCCCCCAGGAGGTCAATCGTCCGCGGGTGCGCCGGGAACGTCTGGAGACACCAGAGGATTCGCTCAACGCATCGGCGCGGGTTCGCCTGCTCCAACTCGAGGAGGTCGCGGAACAGCCGCCATCCTTCATCGCCTGGCCCCAGCGCCGGCAGCCTGGCCACGAGGGTCTTCACGGCCGCCTCCCTGTCGAACGGCAGATGGGCGACGATCGGCTGGCCGGCCAGATGCGCCTCGTGCCCGGCCGGCATGGGCTTGCCCACGGCCCCTTGGCTCTGGACAGCGAACGGTGCCGTCGTGTGAGCCAGCCGCCCGCTCTTCACTGGCGCGCTCACCCACTGCCATTGGGTCGCCGCGTCCTCCGGGGCGGCTTCGCCATCGAAGCCCCAGTAGCCTCCCACCGCTGCGGCCAACTGCGGAGCCAACGTGCCGGGCTCCCGGAAGCGGGCTCGAATCTCTTCCTCAGACAGGGCGCGGCTGAACACCCGCACTTCGTCCATCGTGCCCGCGAAGTAGTGCGGGCCGTTGGCCCATCGGCCCAGGTAGAGCGCCCCTCGGCCCGGCTGACGCGGCTTGTTGACTTCCGCCTGCGCCACCGGCTGCGCGTCGCGGTAGAGCCTCAGCCTGGCGCCGTCGTAGGTCATCGCCAGGTGGTGCCATTGCCGCAGCTTGAGGGCGCCCTCCTCGCTCCAGGCCTCGAACCGGTTCTCCTTCTCGCCCCCGATATTCAGGTCGGCCACCACCTTGTCTCGATAGATCACAAGCCCGTAATACCCGTCGAGCCATGCGTGGCCGTTCTTGTTCACGACCCACTGCTTCGTGTCAGCCCCAGGGGCGAAGGTGTCGAGGCACACCCATGCCTCCACGGTGAACTCCGGGGGGTCCAGCTCCGGCGCGTGCGGCACCACAACGCAACCGCTCCGGCCGTCGCAGCGCATGCCCAGGCCCACCCGCCCCGCGGCGGGGGCCGTGCCTTCCTGGTGGCCCTCCACCCAGCACTGCCAGCCGCGGCGGCTCTGCTCGCGGCGACCGGCGGCGAGTTCGTCTTCGATCACCACCGTCTCCCGGCCCTTCGCCACGATCGCGGTGCGGTCCCACACCGCCCGCCCGCCCACGGTCATGAAGGCCACGCCTGCGATCGGGCGCGTGAGCAGTTGGGTCCACGCCAAGGGCAGGCGCAACTCGTGCCATTGGCCTGGCGGGGGCAGCGGCCCCATCGCCCGGCCGCGAAGCGCGGGGCGCCCCCACACCCCACGGAAGGCCCACCCCCGCCCGTCGTGCAGCCCCAGAGCCACCGCCGCAGGCGGGTCCTGCGGGTCCACCCACACCCATTGCGACAACGTGGGCCTGTCCAGCGGCGGCGAGAGGTGAGAGACGACGGGCTCGTCGAACTCCAGGATGGCGTGCGACTTCACCTCGTAGTGGTTTGCAGGCGGCGGCTGCGAGTGGGCCCGCGCCCCGGAGCGGCGCGGCTCGGCCACCCATTCCCAGTCGCCGCGGGCGAGCCCTCGCGGCGCCTCGTCGTCCATCAGCATGGTCTCGCGGCCCCCTGCGACGATCGCCGTGCGGTCCCATACGATGCGAGGGGGGCCCTGCTGGCAGAAGTTGATCCCGCAGATGGGCTTGTCGTGCAGGTCTACGCCCAGGAGCGGCACCCGCAACTCGTGCCAGGCGTTCTCCGGTATCGAGTCCAGGGAGCCCATCTCGCAGGGCGGGACGATCCAGTTCGCGATCGGCTTGCCCCAGTAGGCGCGATGGCCCCACGGGTCCATCCCCAGGCCGCTGTTGAACTCGAGCAGCGCGGAGCGAAGGTTTCGGCCGCCGCCTATGTGCACCCACTGCGAGAGGCAGGCGTCGGCCTGCCAGGCCAGGCGTTCGCGCACCGCGGCCGGCACGCCCAGGCGCGCCGCGCGGTCGAACAGGGCCGCGCGCGGCGTCAGGTCCCGCCGGAGCAGCTCCAGCAGCAGCGCCTCGGCCGCGTCGCTCTCGGGGTGCTGGCGGATGAACGCCCAGTAACGCTCCGCCAGGTCCGCGCTCGAGGCGGCGCGGGTGGCGGCGTGTTTCCTGAAGAGGTCGCGAGCCATCGGCAGGTCCGGAAGCTCGGCGACGATGGCCGATACGGCTTCGCCCTGCTCCGTGGTGTACGCGTCGAGATACACGCGGGCTGGGTTGGCATCGCCTGAGGCATCGCCCGCGCCCCACGCGAAAGCTACGGCGGGGCCGCCCGAGGCGGGCCGGTCATCCCAGGCCGTCGCCTGGAGTGCGATCTGCCGCCAGTCTTCGGCGGGCCGGAACACGCCCTTCCACGGCAGCAGGAGCTCACAGGAGTAATGCCCTGTGGCCGGTTCGTGCGCGACCAGCGCCCGCGTGCCCGCTGGCGTCGGAGCGTCGCCGAGGCCCAGCAGACGCGTTCTCCCTGCGGCGTCGAGCCCGATGGACCAACGGTACACGCCCTGATTAGTCCGCAGGGCCAGCTCGATCCAATCGCCCGACGATGCCTCCGGCGGCCCGCTCCAGGGGGCGGCCTGAGCGTCCCGATAACGGGCGACGATGTAGAGGAACCTCTCGTCGTGGGCCACGTGCATCGAGCCGCGTCGGTCGTGGGGATCGGTCAAGGCCACCAGGTCCCGCGCATCCGGAGGCAGGCTCGCGCGGCCCGCAAGCGCCCCCGGTGGCAGCCGGTAAGCAACGCGCACCGGCGCTGGCTCCGGCTCAGGCCCGGCCCTCGCGGTGAAACAATGCACCGCATCGGCATCGCAGATCAGCAGCGCGCCCTGCCCCCAAGCCGCCTGGGCAGCCTTGCCCTCCACGCCCGGCAACAGTTGGGTCGCCCGATGAGCGCCGGTCGCACGGTCGAACGCATCCACACGCGTCGCCGCGCCACGCGGAGAACGCGGCGCCGGCGACAGAACGAACACCCTGTCGGCCGCAGCGTGGTAGCCCACGATCTCGCCGGCCGTGCCCTCTGCCAGCTTGGGCAACCGATAGGTCACCGTCTGGCCGTCGGGCAGGCGCACGGCATCCACCACCCCCGCGTCGGGGATCTCGAAGAGCGTATCCCCCGCCAGCTCGCCCCAGACCTTCCTGCGGACCACGCCCCCGGCCTCCCCGCGGCTGACGAGCCAGTGCTTGTGCGGCTCGGCATCGTAGGACCTGTCCCAGTAGAGGTGGACCCAGGAGCGACCCACTTCGAAGCGCTGAATCCGACGCGGGTCGAGCGAACCCAGATTGACCGGCATGCGACGCGCCGAGCCCTCGGCCAGCAACACCTCCGACAGGCACTTGTCTTGCCCAACCAGGTACGCCCGCCCATCTCCACAGGCAAGCACGACGGGCCACGGCCCGCCGTCGGGGGGAAACGGCTTGACATCGGCAACCCAGCCGTCGGCGACGCGGAGGAGCAGGTCCGACGGCCCCTCTCGCCTGCCCGTGAACCGGCTCGTGAGCAGATGCAGCCACTGGCCATCCCACGCCACCGCGTCCGTGGCGAAGCTGGGCCGGCCAAACAGATCATTGAAGCTGCGCTGCCAGGCGATCTGCCCGGAATCGAGGCGCAGCATGGCCGCCTCGCGCCCCTGCTTCGGACGCGCCACAAGCAGGAAGCCCCCGCAGACGAGCCGCTCGCGAATGTCGAAGTCCGTCTCCGCCGTCCAGCGGCACTCGCCGCTCAGAGCATCCAGGGCCATCACCGAGCGGGGATAGAACAGCAGCATTGCCTTCGTTGGCGTCGTCCCGGGCGGAGCGGGCAGGGTCACCCAGGCGACGTCCCGCACTCCGTCGTCCACCCTTCGCCGCCAAAGGATGGTGGGGGCGGCGCTCAGCGCCAGGCACTCCAGCACGCCGCGCGAGAGGATGCAGGCCCTGTCCCCCAGCCCCGCCTCGCCCGGCGCCCGCCACACCGCCGCCGCAGGGCGCAGCAGCGACCAGGCGCGCTCGAGCGGGAGATCGAGCTTCCGAGGGGCCGCCCGTGAGGACCCGGGGGGCGGCGGCGTCAGGCGGTCGGTCAGCGCGAGCAGTTGCCTGCCGCGCACCGCGAAATCGCGCACGGGCTCCGCACAGGGCCACTCGGCGCGTTCGAGCGTCTGCCCTGTCTCCGCGGCCACACGCCACAGGCGGTTGGCCGAGCGCAGCACCACATCGGCGCCGAAGAGCTTGGGGCTGCCCTCGATGCCCTCGGGGAAGTGCCGCTCCCAGAGCACCTCGCCGCTTGCCACGGCCAACCCCGTGAGCCAGCCGCCATCGCGGGCCACCACGGCGGCGCCCGAGGCGCCGAGCAACTCGCCAGAGGGGGCGAAGGGCGCTTCCCAGAGCCGCCGGCCCGTCGCCGAATCCAGCGCAAACAGCCCCGAACAGTCGCGCGGAGCGAAGACCACGGCGCCGCCCGCCCATGCAAGGCCGCCCCGCCGGCGGAGAACTCCCGGCAGGTTCCTCCCCAGCCGTGCCCGCGGGTATGTGCGAACCCACTCCAGCATGCCGTCGCGCGCGTCGCACCGCGCCACGAAGCCGAGGTTGGTGAGGCAGTAGACCGCGCCCAGGTGCACCAACGGTGCGTTGCCGTAGCGGGCCAGGTCCACCTGCTCGGCGGCCAGATCGGGTGCGCCCGGCGCTCGCGGGAGGCCCAGCGGGCACGAGGTCAGAAAGCGCTGCCACAGGAGCGCACCGTCCCGAGCGTCCAGGCAGACCAGCCAGACGGGAACCACGGGGGCCCCCGCGCCGCGGACGGCGAGCACGTAGAGACGCCCGTCGGCCAGGGCGGGGTCGGTCACCGGCACCAGCCCGTCGGACCACGGCGCGCCCTCCGTGCGCCAGAGGACCTCCCCCGTCGCCAGGTCAAGGGCAGCCACGCCGGTCATGAACTGCCCCGAGGCATCGAGACCCCATCGGGTGAACACGGAGCGCTCATCGGTCGCCGGCTCGAATGGCCCGGGCACCACGAGGGCGTCGTGGGCGGGACGCTCCCTGCCGGCCGCACTCGGAGGCCCCGCGGGTGTACGCCACCAGAGCGGGGCGGACGTGTCGCGCCCATAGGCAACCAGCCCCTTGGGGCCGCCCGCGAGCAGCATGTCCCCGCGCACCACCAGGCGAGGCTGCGCCTCGAGCGCGGCTGCCTGGGGCGTGCGCCGGCTTGGCCCGGCCGTCTCGACGGCCCACGGCGCCACGGGAGGGGCGACGATGCCTCGCTCCTGGAGGTCGGCGAGCCGCAGCTCTGGCCGGGCCGCGGCGCGGTCTGCTTCCTGCCGCTGGGCCAGGGCTTCGCCGGCCTGCGCGCGGGTGCGAAGCGGCAGAGCTTCCGCGTGGGCACGCACGTCGCTGAAACAGCGGAAGGCCAGGCCCGCGTGCCCGCGGCGCAGGGCACGCTCTGCGAACGCCATCATCGCCTCCTGAGTCCCCGAAGCCCAGGGGTACGCGCGCCACAGAGCGAAGGCCGCTTGAGCAGCCTGTGCCTCACTCGTTCCGCCCCAGGCGCGGCGCCCCGTATCCTCGAGGGCCGCCGTGGGCCTTCGGCCGGCCTCCTCCTGGTGCTGGCGCACAGCGGCCAGAGCCGGGGGCGCGAGCGCCAGAAGCCAGCGGTCCAGCGCCGTCCACAGGGCGGCTTGCCCGCCCGCCGTCTGGGCCACGGTGGTATCGCTCCTGGCCGCTTCACCGATGAGCGCGTGCAGAGCATCGGGGCGAAGGTCCGCGCCTGCGGCCCGCAGCGCCTCCCAACGTGCCTCGAGCGCCCACCGGCGGGGAAACTCCAGCGGCGGGGCGACCCGCTCGCGCGCAAGCTCCCGAAGCAGCCCGTCGGCTCGCCCGCTGGGCCCGTCGGACGCCATTTCCTCGAGAACGGCGACCGCCTCATCTCGGCGCCCAGCGGCCAGGAGAAGCTCGACCCTCTGGTCGCGGCTCCAGGCGGTCGGGCCCGCGATCTTCTCGATGCGGCCGAGCGCGCGTGCCGCGTCCCAGAGGCGCCCGGCGTCCCTGGCCAACTCCAGCTCGGCCCGCCAGGCGAGTTCCACGGCGGGATGCTGGTCGAGGAGCCGCCCGGCGCGCTGGAGGGCGAGCAACCGACGGATGGCGTACTGCGCCCAGTCCTCGCCGTCCTCGAGCTCGCGTCGCTGGGAGAGGGTTGCCTGGAGAATCTTCTGGAGCGCAGCGACGGCGACATCCGGGGCGCCGGGACAGGAGTCGATCAGGCTCTTCAACGCGGCATTCGCGCGGCTGCGGCAGCCGGCGTCGGCCAGGCGGTCCGCAATCTCGCCCCAGGCGACGAGCCGGTGCTCGGCATCCGCGGGGAACCGCCGGAGGAGGGCCTCGAGCAGTTCAATCAGGCGCAGCGAGAGGGTTTGGTCCCGGAGCCTCTTGTCCTTGACCGCCTGATGGAGTTCCTCCGTCCATCGCTTCTTGTTGGCGTCATAGGTGTCTTGCCAGGTGGCCCGCCACTCGATCGGCGTGTCGCCGGCCTGAACGCCCACGCGGTCAATTGGCCGCGGCGGCATGGCCTCATCGGCGGCGCGGGCCGAGGCGGCGGCCCACAACGCCAGAGCCATTGCGGTACGGCACTTCGACATCATCTCTCGCTCGCAATGGCCTCTTGCGGCACGAGCAACTCGCGGGGATGGCGAGCGATCCACGGGGGCACGTTGTACAGCTCGACGACGCACCGCAAGCTCGCAAGGGACAGCGACAGCACGGCCCCCCGAGCCTCGGGCGGCACGGGCACCGAGACCTGGTCGCCCGACGCAATGGCCTTGCCCTCCCACACGATCCTGCCGTCGGACGTTCGCAGGACGACCGCTGTGGTGGCCTGACCCACGCTCGGGAAGCCGAGGACGAGTGCCTCGGTGCTCTTCGGGACGTAGAAGTAGAGCGGCTGGTCGGCCCGCGGGAGCCAGAGGCGGAACTCCTTGCCCTTGGGCTTGCCAGGCTCGTCCGCGCGTCCCGCCCACACGGAGAGGGGCCGGGGCTCGAAGCCCAGTTCGGCGGTCTTCCAGTAGCCGGTCCCAGGGTCGAGGGCGTAGACGCCGTCGGCGGGCAAGACGGCCTCCATCGTCGCGGGCTTGCCCTTCTCGGCCTTGATGTCGCCCTCGGCCACCACGGCGGCGGCATCGCCCAACCGACGCAGCACCCAATGGCCGTCCACCGTGTGGCCCGCGTCGAAGGGCGTGAAGGTGAGCTTCAGCACTTCGCCTTTCCGGCCAGAAAAGCAGTGGATGCCGGATTCGACGCACAGGGGGGAGCGGGGGACCTCGCCCCACGCGCGCACGGCCTCGGGCATACGCTCGGCAAGGGGGACCAGCTTCTCGCTCCAGGCTTTGCGCTCGATCTCCGCAACGGCCAGGTCTTCGAAGCGCTTCAGGTCGTCGGCGAAGAGTCGGGCCGTTTCCTCCGCCGTCGGGATGTCGGTCCGCGCCGTCTTCCACGCCTCGGCCTGCTTGGGGTCGAAGTCCTTGAGCTTCAGGAGCGCGCCGAAGCGGTGCTTGAACCACTCGCTCTCGAGCAGCGGGTAGGCGTGGATCAGCCCCGTGTCCAGCAGTCGGCGGCTGAAGACGATCAGCGCTTCCGCCGCCTGCTGGATGGCCGGCGCGTCCTTGCCGCGGGTGGCCTGGTCGTAGTCGAGCGAGAGCCGCAGCCAGTGGAGATACATCGCCACGCGGTCGAGCCGCGCGCGAATGGCGGCCTCGCTTTCCAGGGCATAGGCGTTCCGAAGGTCGAGAAGCGCCAGCTTGAGTCCGCGCGCGGCGAAGCGCTCGCCATATGCCCACCGCTCGTACAGGCGCCGCATCGGCTCGGCCGCCCTGCCGAAGGCGCGCTCGCAGAAGTCACCGACCAGCGCCTTCGGGTCGAGCTCGGGTTCCCACATCAGCTTCGACGCGGCCCAATAGCCCAGGCCATTGGGGCCCCAATTGCACGACGACTCGGCATCGTAGGTCGAGAGACCCAGGTCGCGGTAATGGCGGATGCTCTCGGCCAGCTCGTACACGCGGCTTCCCTTGGCCTTGCCGGGCATATCCCAGTCCCAGGGGTAGACGCTGAAGTAGTCGTAGACGCCGAGCCTCGCGCCCAGCTTGCGGAAGGCCGTGACCTGTTCGTCGAAGGAGAGTTTCGTATAGCGGAAGCCGGTGGTGACCTGGACGTAGACGCCCGGGGCGAACGGCTGTTTCGGCGGCTCGCAGTGGAAGGCGTAGGCGTAGAGGCCCACCCACTTGTCGGGGAACTCCTTGCGCACGGCCGTGGCCACCTGGCTCGCCAGGAGGAAGGCCCGGTCGCTCACGGAGCCGAGGGCGGCGCAGCGCTCGCACTCGCAGTAGCCCCCGCCGTCGTTGGGGTCCACCGACACCATGTTCCGCCCGGGCTCCTTGCGCAAGGCGGCCAGCACGCCTTCGATGACCCGCTGCTGAACCTCGGGGTTGCTCGTGCACAGTTGCAGCGGCTTACGCTCGCCCTTGACGAGGCCGAACCACTCGGGGTGCTTCTCGAACTCGCGGGCAGGCACATAGCGCTCCCAGGCGTGACCGCAGTCGGTCTGAAAGGCGCCGAACTGCCGGTTGCGCTTCATCCACGCCGCGTAGTCATCGGCCAGCTTCTTCGTCCGATGCCCCCAGCCGTACCAGATGCGGCGATAGCCGAAGGCCGGCGTCGCCCGCAGGTTCACGGTCACTGCCAGGCTGGGGTGCTTCGGCACCACGGTCCACACGGGGTCGGGGAAGTACCACCGGCAGCCGATGTGTTCGAGGAAGGCATAGACCGCGTGCTGAAGGCCCAACTCCGTGTTGGCGCGGAGGGTCAGACGCTCGGGCTCGCTTTGGACGGTGAAGCCCTCCGGCCCCAGGGCGCCATCGCCCGAGGCGAGCACGATGGCCCCCCTCGGCTCAGGCGTGGCGCCGATGGGCAGGGCGGCTCCCGTGACCTCGCGGAGCCAATGCTGGAGTTCCTTGGCGCATGCCTCGCGCGCTGGGGTCTTCTCACCCTCGATGAGGATGTGACACCGCGGCTGGCCGTCCTCCGCTATGGCGAAGGGTTTCGGCTGTCGCGCGAGCGCGGCGCAGCCCAGAAAGGCTGGGGCTCCAAGCAGGAGTAGGGCCAACGGCTTCATCGGCGTTTCCTCGACATACTGGCTGCGTTCCGGTCTTCGTAGCGATTCTGCCGCCGCCCAGGCAAGCTCCCACGATACCCTCCCAAAGATATTGAAACCTTCGGGAGGGAGAGTTCGCTGAGGCAGAGCCTCCCGCGGGTTGCAAACCCGCGGGAGGTTGGTTCCTTTCATCGCATGGCGGCCTGCAGTGCCACGATCTCGTCGGCCAGCAGGCGGCGGAGGGCGTCGAGGCCGCCCAGGTCGGCCATCTTCTCGGGGTCGAGAAGGTCGAAGCCGTCGGCCGGGAACTTCGCGCCGCCCGAGGTGTAGGCGGACCAATCTGTCCGTATGCTCTCCGCGATCTTCCCGAGCACGGCCTCGGCTCTGGCGCACTCGGCCTGCCCCTTGCCCGCCCTCTTCGCCTCGGCGACGAGGGACTCGAGTTTGCAGAGGTACTTCAGGTCGTCAATCCCCTCGCGCGAGCGCTCGTAATCCAGCGTGGGGTAGACCGTCGCGTCGCGGGTGCGGACGACGGAGCCGCGCTCGTTGCGCAGGTTGTAGTACCATTCGACCTTGCCCCGCACGCCAAACTTGGTCATGCGCCAGAAGAAGAAGCCGAAGGGGAAGCGGCCAGTACCGGCGTTGACGAACCAGGGGATCGCCCCGGTCTTCTGCTGCAACTCCTCGATGAACTCCTGGTTGATCAAGGTCCGGCCCTGATTGTGGTGGTCAATGCCGTCCCAACCGTTGTTGAAGGTGGCCACGTTGAGCCAGGGGGCCATGGCCATGACCTCGCGGTAGCCGTTCATGTCGCTCGTCGTGGCGATCTCGGGCAATTCCTCCCAGGCGAATCGCGCCAGGTTCTCGGCGATCTTCACGCCCTCAATGCCTTTGTTGGTCAGTTCATCGCCGATGCTCATGAGGACGGGCACGTTGTGCTTCTGCGTCTCGGCGTGGAGGCGGCGCATGACCTGGAGGAACTTCTGCTGCCAGCGCTTGCTGGTCTCGGCGCCATAGCCTGCCAGCGTGGTGAGTTGAAGCTCCATCGGGGTGGCGAAGTAGAGCGGCGCCGGGAAGCCGGCCCTCTTGTAGGCCTCGATGAACTTCCCCAACTCGCTGGTGTCGGCGTCATTCACCGGCAGATGGAACTCGTAGAGGGGCGCGACGCACGTCATCCCGTGGCGCCGCATGTCGGCCAGGTGGGCATTGAGCGCCTCGTCGTCCTTGGGGCTCGAGTAGTTGTAGCCGAGGGCGAAAGGCGGGTCGGCCAGGCGGATGGGCAGCACCTCGAGCGTCACGGCGATGGCGCCGACGGGCTGGCCTTTGGACGTCACGGTGACTTTGCCCTGGTACGTGCCCGCCTTGGCGTCCTCGGGAACCTGCACCGTGCACCAGAAGAACTCGGTGCTGTGGGCGGCCATGTTCCAGGGCTTGCCTAGCGGCATCAGGATGTCGCGTCCCTCGCCCAGGAAGTGCTCGACCGAGGTCACCGACACATGGCTGGCCGGGATGGCGCCGGCCGGCCCCTGGAGGTCGCTGGACGTGATGAAGACCTCCTCGAGCGCCTGCCTCGGACGCAGGAGGAAGCTGAACGGCTCGTACTCGCCGAGGGCGGCGAACAGGCGCGCCTCCCGCTCGCCTCCCGCGCTCGTGCGTTGCACGGTGACCGCGGCAGGAGCCTTGAACGTAACCGCCCTGCCGTCCGCGGCCTTGATCGTGACCTCCTGCGGACTCCCGTAGGTGACGGGACGCGCCGCCAGGGGCCTCTGGTCGGCTTTGGGGTCGAGATTGTAGTCGGTCACGAACAGGTCGAGTTCGGCCCCTCCCGCCACGCGGGCGGCGAACAGGAGCAGACACAGGAAACGACGCGTCCTCATCGGGGTGCTCCTCATCTAGTCGTCCACCTTGCCGCCCACGGGCACGAGCGCCACATCGTCGAGCCAGATCGTGCCCTCGCCGATGTGGTAGAAGAAGACGTTGAAGGTCGGGCTGTTGGCCTCGGGCTTGCCCATCACCGTGTACTCCTTCCACTCGGGGCCGATCTTCTCGCGGAGCACGCCCGTCGCGCCCGACTCGAAGTTGACGAAGAGGAGGTTATCGCCCTCGCCTTTGGCCCAGAAGGTGAGCTTGTACTCGGTGGCGCCCTGGACCATGGGGATCTTGGGCGTCATGATGCCGATGCGCCCCTTCTTGCCCGTGCAGCGGATGCGCGCCGAGTACTTGCCCGAGTGGACGTGCTCCGGCTTGTCCTCCCAGTAGTTCTCGTAATCGCCGCCCCAGCTCCAGCCGCCCCACCAGAGCCAGCGCGAGCGGTCCTTGGCCGAATTGCGGTTCACTTGCTCGAAACCGCCGTTCTGGATGAAGTTGAGAGGCGGATTGGTGACGGAGAGCGACCTGGACTCGTAGGTGCCCGCAAGCCGCTCTTCGAGCATCTTCTTGCGTCGGGCGTACGCTTCGTTGCTCAGCAGGCCGTCTTCCTTCTGGCGCTCGACGGCCTTGAGCGCGGCCTCGATGCGCTCCTTGGGCCAGAGCTGCTTCGTCAGCGCGTCCTTGTCCTCCTTCTCGCCGCTGCTCGACGCGCTCGGAGCGAGCGCCAGGGCGGCCGCGATGAAGCGGGTGGCGAGCGTGAGCCTGTGCATGCGGGGCCTCCAGGTGAGCCAGAGGGCGTGCCAGCGACACACCCCCGTTCTTACCACAATCGGGGCGATTTGACAAGCGGGCGCACCGGGTTGGGTGCGGGCCGGAATTGTCGGTGGCTGCGGGAGCTCCGAAGGAGCGAAATAGGATAGGAACAAGACCGCTCCGCGACAGCCCGGACAGGGCGGAATAGAGAGCTTCTATCTCGCCCCTTCAGGGCTGGACCCGTGAATCCCGCTGAACCCAGGGCGTTGCCCTGGGCTATCCCATGCGAGCCCTTCAGGCTCCAGAGACAATCACCCTGCCTACAATTCCGGCCCGCACCCCAGCGGGTTTGACCGCCCGGCGGCCTGCGGCTATAATCCGATCATGTTGCAGATCGAGCATCTCACGAAGCGCTTCGGAACCAAGGTCGCCGTCAGCGATCTGTCGCTGGAGGTGCGCGCCGGGGAACTGGTGGCCTTCCTCGGGCCGAACGGCGCGGGCAAGACGACGACTCTCAAGTGCGTGGCCGGCCTCTTCTGGCCCTCCGCGGGACGCGTGCTGGTGGGCGGCCACGACGTTCACGCCCAGCCCGTGGCGGCCAAGCGGCTGCTGAGCTACGTGCCGGACCAGCCCTACCTCTACGAGAAGCTGTCGGGGCGCGAGTTCCTGCTCTTCGTGGCGCGCCTCTATGGCCTGGGGCGCCAGCAGTGCTCCCGCGCGGTGGAGGAGCTGCTCGCCCTCTTCGAGGCCGACGAGTGGGCCGACGACCTGGCCGAAAACTACTCGCACGGCATGCGCCAGAAGATCGTGCTCTCCGCGGCCCTGCTCCACGAGCCCAGGCTGCTGGTCGTGGACGAGCCCATGGTGGGGCTGGACCCCGCAAGCGCCAAGCTGGTCAAGAGCGTCCTCCGCGAGCGGGTCGCGGCCGGCTGCGCCATCCTCATGTCCACCCACACCCTCTCGGTGGCCGAGGAGGTGGCCGACCGCATCGGCATCCTGCACCGCGGCCGGCTGCTGGCGGAGGGCACCCAGGCCGACCTGCGGCGCTCGGCGGCGGGGGCGGCGGATGGCAACCTCGAGGAGATCTTTCTGCAACTCACTGAGAACGCGTCACGCGCCGAATCGGAGCCTGCCTCCACCCTCTGAGCGCCCAGGACCCTGCACGTGCCCCCCTACGATTCCCTCGAGCGCGAACGACTGCGGAGCATCCTCGGCCCGCTCTTCATCGAGCATCGCGAGGTGGACTTCCGCGGCGGCGTGATCTTCCACGGCTGGGCGAGCGCCTACTGCGCCGAGTACCGCCGGGAGGTCGAGCAGGGCCTCCGGCAACTGCCAGCGCGCTTCTGCTTCGAGGAGTTCGACGGCCACCAGCATCTCACCGTGACCGTGCCCGGGCCCGCCGCGAAGCCCGTGAACCGGCCGCTGCACCTGGCGCTGTTCCTGGCCACGGTGCTCACCACCCTGATCGCGGGAGCGGGATGGCGGTTCGACAGCTTCCTGGCGCAACTGGGCGGCGCGCTGCTCGGCACGCCGGGGAGCCCGTCGCTGCTGGAACTGGCCCAGGCCCTTCTCGCCGAGGGCGGCGCCTTCTCCTTCGCCATCCTCGCGATCCTCGGCTCGCACGAGTGCGGCCACTATTTCATGGCACGCCGCTACGGCATGCTGGTGACGCCGCCGTTCTTCCTGCCCGCGCCCATTCCGCCGATCGGCACGTTCGGCGCGGTGATCAAGATGCGCAGCCCGATGATGCACCGGCGGGCGCTGCTGGACATCGGTCTGGCCGGCCCGCTCGCGGGGCTCGCCGTGGCCCTCCCCTTCCTCGTCTACGGTCTCCTGCACAGCCGGTTCGAGATCCTGCGCTACTGGGAGGAGGGCGGCGCGCTGGTGTTCGGCGACTCGCTGTTCACGTGGGGCCTCTCGCGGCTCCTGGTCGGGGTGGCGCCGCCAGGGTATGCGCTCGACTGGCTTTCGCACCCCTTCGCCTGGGCCGGCTGGATCGGGCTGCTGGTGACCATGCTGAATCTGATCCCCGTGGGCCAGCTCGACGGGAGCCATGTGCTCTACGCGTTCTTCGGGCGGCGGCAACTCCATGTGGCCTACTTCTTCCTCGGCGTGCTCGTCGCGCTGAGCCAGCAGTGGCGGGGGTGGCTGCTCTGGTGCGTGCTCATGGTGGCGCTGATGCGGGTGGCCCACCCGCCCGTGGTCATCGAGGATGTGCCGCTGGGGCGGGCGCGGCGCGCGTTGGGCTGGGCCGCGGTGGCGATCTTCGTGCTGCTCTTCATGCCGGCGCCCGTGCGGGGCGTCTTCTGAGCGGCGCTACCGGGGGGGCAGCTTCAGGCGCCAGCCCGGCAGGATCTCGGGCTTCTGCCCCTCGGGAAGCGGCTCCACCAGTTTGGCATAGAGGTTCGGCCGTCGCGCCTTCAGGTACCGCCGCCCGCTCGACAGGTTGAGCTTCTCGGGCGTGCAGAGGGCCACCACCACGTCCTCGCCCAGGGCGTGCGCCTCGGCCAGAATCTCGCCGAAGGGGTCAATGATCATCGTGTTGCCCGTCTTGATCGTGTCGTAGTCCACCCCCACGGCATTGGTGAAGACGTAGTAGACCCCGTTCTCATAGGCTCGCGTGGGCAGCCAGCGCATCAGCCAGGCGCGGCCCTTCGGCCCCGTGAACTCCATCCGCAGGGGCACGGGGTCGCGGTCCCGGTTCTCCCAGAAGAGCTTGTCGATCTTGCCGCGTCCGGGCATGGGGCTCTCGAGTCCGCAGGTCACGTGCGGGGCGAAGATCACCTCGGCCCCGAGCAGGGCTGTGATGCGCGGGTTCTCGACGAGGTTGTTGTCGTAGCAGATGAGGATGCCGCAGCGGATGCCGCACAGGTCGAACACCGTGTACTGGTCGCCACACGTGAGGTTCGGGTTGATGAAGGCGTGAATCTTGCGGTGCTTCGCCACAAAGCCCTCGGGCGCCACGGCCACGTAGCAGTTGTAGAGCTTGCCCTCGTGCCGCTCGAGGAGGCCGGCCAGCAGCGGCACCCCCAGGCGCCGGCTCAGGGCCAGCAGGCGTTGTGTGCTCGGCCCGTCGGGCACCTGCTCGGCCAGGGCCTCGAGCTGCTCGCGCGACTGGGTCTGGAGGAACGTATAGCCGGTGATGCAGCATTCGTGGAAACTCACGATCTCGGCCCGCTGCTCCACGGCGCGCTGCGCCAGCGCCTCGATGCGGCCGAAGTTGTAATCCTTGTCGCCGTCCCGCGCCTCGAATTGGGCGCCCGCGATGCGGATGTCTCTCATGCCCTTGCCCCTGCGCCGCAGGATCCGACTCACCGGCCTGCACCAGCTTGCCATACAGGCTCGCCCGCGTCAAGCGGCGGTGAGGGGCTGGACCCGGGCCGGAGCCGGGTGTGGGCCGTTTCTGTAGGCAGCTCCTGCTGCGGATTCCCGTAGCGACAGGCGTCCCGCCTGTCGAAGGGATGAAGGTAGCCGCAAGCGGGACGCTCGCGTCTACCTCTCCCGCGGGCCTACCCGTGTTCCGGGGATTCTCGCATCAGCCCCCCCCTGCGATCCCTGCCCGCACCCGGCCGGAGCCTTTGACATTTCGCGGGACATGGTAGATAATGCCTGCGCGCGCAAAGGCCAGCCTTGCCGAGCGCGGACCGGCCCAGAGGGAGCATTATGCGCCACGACGGGGGGCGACCCACACAGAGCACGCCTTGCGCTCCACCGCCGGCGGCAACCCGCCGCGTGCTGGTGGTGGACGACGAAGCGGTGATCTGCAAGTATCTGCTGCAAGTGTTGCGCGACCACGGGTGCGAGGCGGTGGCGCACCAGACGGGCCAGGGAGCGCTCAAGGAGCTCGACCAGGGCCATTACTCGGTCCTGGTGGCGGACATCCGGCTCCAGGACATGAGCGGCCTCGAGCTGCTGCGCCAGGTCCGCGAGCGCTTTCCCGAGACCTCGGTGGTGGTGATCACGGCGCACGGCTCGATCGAGACGGCCATCGAGGCGATGAAGCTCGGGGCCACCGACTATCTCACGAAACCGTTCCGGGCCGAGGAGTTCTGCCTGGTCATTGACAAGGTGTTCAGCGAGCGTCGGCTGCTCGACGAGGTGGCCCAGTTGCGCTGGGAGCTTGCCGGCGAGCACCGCTTCGAGAACATGATCAGCCAGGACCCCAAGATGCGCGAGATCTTCAGCACGATCGCGCGCGTGGCCGCCACCGATGCCACGGTGCTCATCACGGGCGAGACCGGCACGGGCAAGGAGCTGGTGGCCAGGGCCATCCACAACAAGTCGCCCCGCCGCGACAAGCCGTTCATGGCCATCAACTGCGGGGCCTTCCCCGAGACGCTGCTGGAGAGCGAGTTGTTCGGCCACGAGCAGGGGGCCTTCACCGGCGCGGTCGCCGCCAAGCCCGGCATCTTCGAGGTGGCCAACACCGGCTCGCTGCTGCTCGACGAGATCGGCAACATCCCGCCCGCCATGCAGGTCAAGCTCCTGCGCGTGCTCGAATCCATGGAGTACAAGCGCGTCGGCGGCGTCGAGACGCGCCAGTGCGACGTGCGCGTCATCGCCGCCACCCACGTGAACCTGGCCGAGGCGGTGGCGCAGGGCACGTTCCGGCAGGACCTCTTCTATCGCGTGAACGTGGTGCCGATCGTGCTGCCGCCGTTGCGCGAGCGTGCCGCCGACATCCCCCTGCTGGTCGAGCACTTCATGCGCCGCTACGGCCCGACGCTCAATCCGGCGGTGCGCGACGTGTCGCGCCCCGCCATGCGCAAGCTCCTGCGCCACTCGTGGCCCGGAAACATCCGCCAACTCGACCACGTGATCCAGCGCGCCCTGATCCTGGCCGAGGGCGACGCCCTTCTGCCCGAGCATCTGGCCCTGGACGACGGCGAGCCCGCGCCGGCCGCCCCGGAGTTCGACTTCAACGACCAGCTTTCCCTCGACGAACTGCGCGAGCGGCTGGTCGAGCGCCTCGAGCGCTCGTACCTGGAGAGAGCGCTCCAGCGCCACCAAGGCAGCATCCGCAAGACGGCCCAGCAGGCCGGCCTTTCGGAGCGCAGCGTGTACGAGAAGCTCAAGAAATACCAACTCGACCGCCGCACCTACAAGGTGACCCGGCAAGGAGCCCCTTCGTGAACCCCATGGCCCGCCTGGAGGCCATCGCCCGAACCCACCCCCGGCGCATCGTCCTGCCGGAAGCCCAAGACCCCCGTGTGCTGGAGGCCGCCGCTGAGCTGGCGCGCCAGGGCCTGGCCCGCCCCGTGCTGCTCGGAGACCCCGAGACGCTGGGACGCGCCGCCGCTGCCCGCGGTCTGGACCTGGCCGCCTGCGAGCTCCACGATCCCGCGGACGCCGCGCAGTTCGAGCGTTATGCCGCCGCGTATCACGCCTTGCGCCAGCACAAGGGGGTGACGCTCGCCGACGCGCGCGCCGCCATGGCCAAGCCACTCGCCTACGGCGCCATGATGGTGCGCCTGGACGAGGCCGACGGCGTGGTCGCGGGGAGCATCAGCTCGAGCGCCGACGTGGGGCGCACCTACCTTCAGGTCATCGGGCCCAAGCCGGGCGCCCGCACCGTATCGAGCTTCTTCCTCATGGTTCTCGACGGCTCGCCCTACGTGCCGGGCGGCTGCCTCGTCTTCGCCGATGCGGGACTGGTGCCCGACCCCACGGCTGAGCAGCTCGCCGATATCGCGCTCGCCTCGGCCGAGAGCTTCACGCGCGTGACCGGCGAGGAGCCGCGCGTGGCGATGCTCTCGTACTCCACCAAGGGAAGCGCCCGGGGGCCCCAGGTGAGCAAGGTGGTGGCTGCCACCCGCCTGGTGCGCGAGCGCGCGCCCTCGCTCATCGCCGACGGCGAGTTGCAGGCCGACGCGGCCCTCGTGCCCGAGGTGGCCGCCACGAAGTGCCCCGGCAGCCCCGTGGCCGGCCGGGCCAACGTCCTCATCTTCCCCGACCTGGAGGCCGGCAACATCGGCTACAAGCTCGTGCAGCGCCTGGCGGGCGCCCGCGCCTATGGCCCCCTCTTGCAGGGGCTCGCGAAGCCCGCCAACGACCTCTCGCGCGGCTGCTCGGCCACCGATATCGTCGAGGTCGCGGTCTTCACTTCCGTTCAGGCATTGCTCTAGTGTTGCTGCCATTGAGGTGAGCCTGTATGGGCAAGGTCAAGTCCCGCAAGAAACGTCGGCTACGCTTCCTCCGGATCGCCATCGGGGTGTTCGTCATCCTGGCGGGCACCGCGGGGATCGTGGCTCTCCTCTGGTCGCTGCTCGGCAGGAGCGGCTCGGGCACAGCGGGCGGCGCCGGGGGTTACCGCCCCGTAGTGCGCCCGGGCCAGGCCATCCGAGTCTCGTTCTTCCTGAGCTGCGATATCCAGGGCCGTCTGGCCCCCTACAAGTGCGAGGAGGGGGAACTCGGCGGAGTCGCGCGCATGGCCACGCTGTACTCCCGGTGGACCAAGGAGGCCCCCCAGCGCATCCTGGTGGACGCCGGCAACAGCACCATCGTGCGGCACGACGCCGCCGAGTCGGTGAATGCCTTCACGTTCAGCGCCCTCGACCGCCTGGGCTACGACGTCGTGAATTGCGGTGAGCACGAGGCGGCGCAGTCGCTCGATGAGCTGCGCATGCTCAGCCGCGACCGCAAGTTCAAGCTCATCTCGGCCAACCTGGTGCGCGCGGACTCGGGCGCCCCGATCTTCCCCACGCACCATATCGTCCAGCGCGCGGGGCTTCGCATCGCCTTCATCGGGGTGCTGCGCGAGGACATCTTGCCGCTCCACACCGGCAAGGGGGTGCGGCTGAAGAACCCGGCCGCCGAGCTCGGCAGCGTGCTGAGCAGCGTGAAGTCTGAAGCCGACGTCATCGTGGTCCTCGCCTACCTGCCTCCCGAGGAGATCTACGAGCTGGCGCGCAAGCATCCCGAGGTGCACCTGTTCCTCGGTGGCGCCAGCCCCGTCACCTCGGCCGTGTGCGAGGTAGCGGGCCCGCGCGCCTCTCCCGGCAGCCTCGTGTGTTACCTCGGCGATCAGGGCTGCACCGTGGCCCGCCTCGACGGCGCCTTCGCAATCGGCGCCACTCCGACCATCCGGGGACGCATCGCCATCCTGGACCACACGGTGCCCCCTGACCCCGACTTGCTCGGACCCATCTCGGAGTTCACAAGCGCCCTGAGCGGCAAGCCCGTGCCGGGGTCGAACCAGGACCCCAAAATGCCCTGCACAAGCTCGTTCGTGGGCTCCGACGTCTGCAAGCTCTGCCACATCAAGGAGTTCTATGCGTGGCAGGCCACTGCGCACGCAGGAGCCTACGTCACGCTGCTCCAGAAGGGCAGCCACAAGGACCCCGACTGTCTGGCGTGCCATGCAACGGGCCACCAGATGCCGGGCGGCTTCGACCCCGACCGACCCGCAGAGCCCGAAGAGCCCGAGAAGGCCAAGGACGCGAAGGAGGCCAAGGGCAAGGATAAGGAACTTCCCGCCCCCCCCAAGGTCGTACGCCAGGACACCCTCAAGGGCGTCGGCTGCGAGTCCTGCCACGGCGGCTCGCGGCGCCACCTCGGGATCGCCCTCAAAGACCGCCTCGCCGCGCACCGCACGCCCCTGCTGAGGCCCAAGCCCTCGGTAGAGAACTGCATCCGGTGCCACACGACGACGCGCCCGTGCATTCCGGCCGGCGGCTCAGACACCTACGAGCGGAACGAGTACATGGACCGGATCAAGCACTGGGGGGATTAGGGTCCGCCCCCATGCCGCGTCGCGGGGGAGATTTTCCCGGAATTTCGCTTGCGTTCTCGGTGCGCGGGCGCTATAATTCAGCGCGAAGTGGGGCATGGTTTGGTGTATATTACTTGTGATATTTTTCACGTGCGGTTTGTGCCCCCCCATCACATAGGAGTTCCGCATGGGCAACGCGGGCAAGAAGCGAATCCTGCTCACCGACGATGACCCCGACATCGTCGAGGCGCTCAAGACCGTCCTCGAGGCCTCCGGTTTCGAGGTGGACACGGCGCCCAACGGCCAGGAGTGTCTGCGGAAACTGCGTGCGAGCAAGCCGGACCTCCTGATCCTCGACGTCATGATGACCACCGAGACCGAGGGCTTCCACGTCGCCTACGAGATCCGCCACGACCCTAAGCTCCGAGACCTCCCCGTCCTCATGCTCACGGCGATCGAGCAGAAGACCGGCTTCAAGTTCTCCCCCACCAGTGACGAGGACTACCTGCCCGTGGAGCAGTTCGTCACGAAGCCGATCGAGCCCGACGAACTCCTGAAGCGTGTGAACGAACTCCTGTCCAAGAGCGCAGGGGCGAACTGAGACCCGATCCACGACCCAACGCCTTTCCGTCTTTGGAGACGCCTGATGCTGCCCAGGGTTCTGAACAAGCGGGACTTCAAGGGCTTCGTCGAAGCCCTGATGCACGGGAACGCCGTGGCCGGACCCGTCGCGAAGGAAAACAAGTTCGTCTTCGATGAGATCGAGCGGGTGGATGACCTGAGGATGGACTACCCGATCACGCTGCTGAGCCCGAAGAAGTACTTCTTCCCTCAGTACGAGACGCTCCTGCGCTACCGGATGGGCGACGCGGTGCAGTTGGAGCCCGTCGTGCCCCCTGCCAAGCGGCGCCTCATCCTCGGCATGCACCCCTGCGACATGGCGGCCACCTGGCTCCTCGACGCCGTCTTCGAGGCGAAGCCGGGCAACCCGAACTACCTGTCGCGTCGCGACCGTGCGGTCATCATCGGCCTCGACTGCAACAAGCCTTGCGATGAGTACCAGTTCTGCCTGGACATGGGGTCCTTGAGCCGCCGCGACGGGGCCGACCTGTTCCTCACGGACCTCGGCGACCGGTACTTCGTGGAGGTGCTGACGCTCAGCGGCAAGCAACTGCTCGATGGCGCCACCAAGGCCGCCGTCCCGGCCGGCGCCGCCGACTTCGCCGCCCGCCAGGAGGTCGAGGACCAGAAGGCCAAGGCATTCCGTCACAAGCTGCCGCTCGACGTGAAGTACCTGCCCGAGATCCTCGACGAGAGCTACGACAGCCTGATCTGGGAGGCGATCGGTCGCCGTTGCTTCTCGTGCGGCTCGTGCAACACGACCTGCCCCACCTGCTACTGTTTCGACGTGCAGGACACGCTCGCCCTCGACCTTGCGACCGTGTCGCGCGAGCGGCGCTGGGACTCTTGCCAGCTCGTGGACTTCGCCGAGGTGGCGGGCGGCGAGAACTTCCGGCACCGCCGCAGCGACCGCCTCCGCCATCGCTTCTTCCGCAAGGGCAAGTACATCCTCGAAGACCACGGCCGCATGGGCTGCGTGGGATGTGGCCGTTGCGACCGCGTGTGCGTCGCAAAGATCAGCAGTGTCGAACTTTATAACCAGATAGCCGGGAGCCGCTAACCATGAGCACCCCTGCTGCACAGACTGACGTCGCCGCCATCCCGGCCGTGACTCCGTTCATGCCCCGGCTGGCGCGCATCGTGGCCGCCGAGCAGTTCACCGCCAAGGAGAAGTGGTTCCGCATCGTGCCCCAGGACGGTCGCCCCCTGGCCCACCCGCCGATGAGCTTCGTGCAGGTGACCGTCTTCGGCATCGGCGAGGCCCCCATCTCGGTGTGCTCCTCGCCCACGCGCGAGCAGTCGTTCGAGCTGTGCGTCCGCGCCGTCGGCTCGGTCACCAACGCCATGCACAAGCTCGGCGTCGGCGACACCATCGGCATCCGAGGCCCGTTCGGCAACGGCTTCGACGCCTCCGCGCACAAGGGCAAGGACTTCCTCTTCGTCGCCGGCGGTCTCGGCCTCGCGCCGGCCCGTTCGCTCATCCAGTACGTGCTCGACAAGCGCCAGGACTACGGGAAGGTGACCATCCTGGTCGGCGCCCGCACCCCCGGCGACCTGCTCTTCACCCAGGACATCCAGGAGTGGCTCTCCCGCCCCGACGTGGACGCGCACGTGACCGTGGACCGTCCGGCCGAGGGCTGGAAGGGCAACGTAGGCGTCATCACCACGCTCTTCCGCAAGATCAAGCTCAACGCGGCCAACACCCTGGCCGTCATCATCGGGCCCCCCATCATGTTCAAGTTCGCCGTCCTCGAGGCCCTGGCCAACGGCATCCCCGAGAACCGCTGCATCTGCTCGCTCGAGCGGCGCATGAAATGCGGCCTCGGCTGGTGCGGCCACTGCCAGATCCGCAACGTCTACGTCTGCAAGGAAGGCCCCGTCTTCACCTACGAGCAGGTCAAGAAACTCAGAGAGGGCATCTGACCATGGCAAAACCCCGCCTTGCCTTCTTCAGCTTCGCCAGTTGTGAGGGCTGCCAGCTCCAGTTCCTCAACCTCGAGGACGAGATCCTCGACATCGTGCCCCACGTGGACATCGTGGAGTTCCGCGAGGCGATTGACAACCACAGCGACGACTACGACGTCGCCTTCATCGAGGGCTCCATCACCCGCCCCGCCGATGAGGCCAAGCTCAAGAAGATCCGCAAGCGCGCCAAGTTCATCGTCGCCTTCGGCGCCTGCGCCACCACCGGCGGCGTCAACCGCATCAAGAACACGCAGCCGCTCGAAGACGTCCGCAAATGCGTCTACGGCGACAAGTGGAACCTCCCGGCCCTCGACACCTACCCCACCAAGTCCGTCGGCGAAGTGGTGAAGGTGGACTTCAATCTCCACGGCTGCCCGGCCTCGAAGAAGGAGATTCTGGAACTCACCAAGGCGCTCTTGCAGGGCCGCCCCCCGCGCTTCGCCCGCTATCCCGTGTGCGTGGACTGCAAGCTGGCCGAAAACCTGTGCCTCTTCCACAAAGGCGACTTCTGCCTCGGCGTGATCACCCGCGCCGGCTGCGACCAGCCCTGCCCCACCGTGGGCGCCCGCTGCATCGGCTGCCGCGGCCTCATCGAGGAGCCCAACCGCAACGCGGCTATGGACGTGCTGGCCGACGCCGGCCTGAGCGTGGACGACGTGCTTCGTGAATTCCGCCTCTTCCAGACCTATGCCGAAGAGGCCGAAGCCCCCAAGACCAAGTAGAGGGCACAACCATCCACCCCAGTCCATTCCGTCCATCTGGTCCATTCAAGACCACCGACCCGGAGACAGCAGACCCATGAGCACCGTGAACATCCACATCCACGAGGTCACCCGCATCGAGGGCCACGGCGACGTCATCCTCAACGCCAAGAACGGCCAGATCGTGGACCTCAAGTGGGCAGTCACCGAGGCCCCCCGCTTCTTCGAAGCCATGTTCCGCGGCCGCTCCTGGCGCGACGCCTCCTACCTCGGCTCGCGCATCTGCGGCATCTGCGCCGTCGCCCACGCCTCCACCTCCGTGCGCGCCACCGAGGAAGCCTTCGGCCTCACCCTCAGCGACCAGGACCTCAAGTTCCGCACCCTCAACTACCACGGCGAAATGCTCGAGAGCCACGTGCTCCACCTCATGTTCCTCGTCGCCCCCGACGCCTTCAAGGCTCCCAGCGTCCTGCCCCTCGCCGCCACCCACCCCGAAGCCGTCAAGATGGCCCTCCGCCTCAAGAAGATGGGCAACTACATCTCCGACGTCATCTGCGGCCGCAAGCTCCACCCCGTCTCCCTCGTGCCCGGCGGCTTCAGCTCCCTGCCCACCGTCAAGCAGATGCGCGAGCTCCAGAAGTACGTGGACGCCCGCGAGGCCGACATCAAGATGATGGTGGACACGATCGTCAGCGTCCTGCCCCTCTTCCCGAAGTACATGCTCGACTTCGAGCGCGAGACCGAGTTCATCTCGCTCACCCACCCCGACGAGTTCGCCCTCTACCGCGGCGACATCAAGAGCACCGACACCGGCAAAGTCACCGACCACCGCGACTACAAGAGCGTGATCAAGGAGCGCATCGTCGAGCACTCGACGGCCAAGTGGACCTCCTCCCAGCGCTCCTCCTTCGCCGTCGGCTCGCTCGCCCGTTGCAACAACAACGCGGCCCAGCTCAACAAGGAGGCCCAGGCCATCGTCAAGGCCGTCGGCTTCAAGCCCGTCGTCCACAAGCCCTTCTACAACAACGTCGCCCAGCTCATCGAAACCGTCCACTGCTACTACGAGGCCAAGCGCCTCATCGCCGAGCTGCTCGACACCGGCTGGAAGCACGAGCCGCCGCAGGTGAAGCCCCGCGCCGGCCGGGGCGTCGGCGTGTGCGAGGCCCCGCGCGGCCTCCTCATCCACGACTACACCTACGACGACAAGGGCATCATCACCGCCGCCAACTGCATCGTGCCCACCACCGAGAACCACGGCAGCATCGAGGACGACATTCGCGTGCTCGCGCCCCAGATCATAGACAAGCCGCAGCCCGAGATCACCCACGCCCTCGAGATGCTCGTCCGCACCTACGACCCCTGCATCTCGTGCTCCGTGCACATGCTCAACGTCAAGTTCGTCTGACCGCCTGACCTCCCGCGCCCAACCTCCCGCGGGTTTCGAACCCGCGGGAGGTTGGATGTCTCCTTCTCCTCCTGCCTCCGCTCTGCTCCTTTTCCTCGTCCCTACGCTCTGCGTGGGGACGGGCTTCCTGGCCGTTCCCCGGCCTCTTCCTCTTCGGGGCAACCCGAACGACCGAGCGTTCGGGTTGCCGTCAACTGTAGGTCTGTGGGCGGGGGCTCTGTCCCCCGCGAACATGCCCACGGAAGGCGCGGGGCACGGAGGCCCCGCCCACAGTCTGGAGCCTCCCGCGGGTTGCGAACCCGCGGGAGGTTGCCACACAAGCGATCTGCGTTCAACAGCTCCAGACATCGCAATCCCCTCCCGCCGACCACGCCAGACCCATGAAGTCGTGCCGAACAGCCTGGACAAGATGGACACCATGGACACCGTTCAGTGGGCACCCGCCGCAGCGCCTGCGCGCGCCGGTCGTTCCTCAGTGTCGCCCCCATGCCCGAGTGGCAACCGCGCGCTTGACAAGCCGCCTCAGGCACGCCACAATGGAACCCAAGGTTGCTGCCGGCGGCCCCGACCCTAGACCCAGCGAACGCAGGAGAGATGGCCATGCGAACCGGTGCAGTCGTGCTCATGCTGCTCGCGGCGCTGTGCGTTGCAGCCACGGCGGCCATGGCGCCGGGCGTCAAACTCGAGGCCGATGGCAAGCCGATTGACGCCCCCATCGGCCACCTCGTGCCCTGCGTCCTCGACTGGAACGCCGACGGGAAGAAGGACCTGATCGTGGGCCTCTTCCAGGGCGGCAAGATCCGCCTCTACCTGAACCAGGGCACGGATGCGGCCCCTGTCTTCAAGGACTTCTCCACCCTCCAGGCCGGCGGGGCCGAAATCTCCCTCCCCTCCGGGTGATGCATCGGCGCCTATCCACAAGGCGTGGATTGGAACAGCGACGGCAAGCTCGATCTCCTGGCAGGCGACTCCGCGGGCAACGTGACCCTGTTCCTCAACATTGGCACGAAGGAGCAACCCGTCCTCGCTGCCGGCAAACTTGTGGAGGCCGACGGCAAACCGATCGCGGCCAGCCGCCAGACCTACAAGATGCTCGACGGAAAGATGGTCGTAGACAAGACCATCGCGGGCAGCCATCCCCTCGCCGAGGTCTACTCGAAGATTCACATGGCCGACTGGGACGGCGACGGGCTCAAGGACCTGCTGGTCGGCCACAACAACACCATCGTCTTCTACAAGAATGCGGGCACGCCCTCCGAGCCTCGGCTCCAGGCGCCAGTGAAGCTCGAGTGCCCAGAGAAGAGCTTCCCCCTGCGCCCGTCGCCCTACGTGGTGGACTGGGATGGCGATGGGAAGAAGGACCTCCTGGTCGGCACCGAGGAGGCGAAGGTCCTCTTCTACCGCAACGTCGGCACCGCCGCCGCCCCCAGGCTGGCCGCGGGCGAGGACCTGGGTCTCCGCGGCGATGGCTTCCAGGCGGGCTATCGTTGCCGCGTCGAGGTCACCGACTGGAATAACGACGGCAAGCTCGACCTCCTGGTGGGCAACTTCTATAGCGGAAGGCCGGCATCGGGGGGCAACCTCTGGCTCTTCCTGCGCCGGTGAGCGCAGGCCGCTGAAGGCTCTGCGTGCAGGCGGCACGCCGCGTCACTCAACGTCAGGTTCGACTGCCCGCTCAACCTCCCGCGGGTCCTCAACCCGCGGGAGGCGACAGGGGGCATGACACCTGGCATCGTTCTTCCACGCCCCGCCCCGTGCCTGTTGGCCCCGCTCTACTGCCCACCCTCGGCCTCTTCGTACTCGTGCGGATAGCGCACCGGGCCGCCGCCCGTCTTGCGCCAGACGCGATAGTGGCGGCCCATGTGGCAGCGGTGGCAAAGGGAGACGAGGAAACACGCGTCGTCGTAGGTCTCGTGGTGGACGACCTTGGCCGGGCCACCGCAGTCCGCACACCGGACCGCCAGGGTGAGCAGCCCAGGACTTGAAGGCGCTGGGTGCGGTCACGCACGGCCCGCTTCTCACGCTGTTTGCGCCGGCAGCGGCTGTGTCCATGTCTGGGCTTCGCGCGGCTTCTCCCTCCCATAAGTACAATGCCAATACCCCCCAAATCTGTTGGAAAAGATTTTCGTCGGCTTGGCGCATCGCCCCATGTACATATGCATACGATACTTACTACTCCGGCTGCGAATCAGTCTGCCTTCTTCCGTGTAGCGACAAGCGTCTCGCCTGTCGAAGACCACCGCTTGCGGCTACGCTTGAGGCCCTGGCCGACGCAACATGTTTCCGGCCACTGCCGACTGATTCGCGGCCGAAGTGGTAGGTCTTCGGCAAACTCCCCCAGTCCGCGCCCTGTTCCGCCCGCACGACAGCGGCTTGCTTTCGGCCCGCGGCGCCGCCATAATGGCAGGCTGCATCTGCCCCCGTTTCAGGAGGATGCGTGATGCCCAGGTCCGCCGCCATCGCCACATTGCTTCTGCTGGGAGCCGCCATGAGCGACGCCGCCGAAACGCCCAAGCCGGCCGACAAGCCGGGCGACAAGGTGCTCGAAGCCTACATCCGCCAGGAGGCCCTGCGGCTCGACGCGGCCTTCGCCGACGACCTGGCGTCGGCGAAGGCGTGGCGGCAGCGGCGCGACGAGTATCGCCGCCAACTCCTCTGGATGCTCGGCCTGTGGCCCCTGCCCGAACGCACGCCCCTCAACCCCGTGGTCACGGGCATCGTGGAGGGCGAGGGCTACGTGGTCGAGAAGCTCCATTTCCAGAGCCGCCCCGGCCTCTACGTCACGGCCAACCTCTACCGCCCGAAGAAGCCCGAGGGCAGGCTCCCCGCCGTGCTCTACGGCTGCGGCCACGCCAACAAGGGCCGCGACGGCAACAAGACCGCCTATCAGCCCCACGGCATCTGGCTCGCCACCCACGGCTACGTCTGCCTGATGATTGACAGCCTGATGCTCGGCGAGATCGCCAGCATCCACCACGGCACCTACCGCGAGAACCGCTGGTGGTGGCACTCCCGCGGCTACACGCCCGCGGGCGTCGAGTGCTGGAACTGCATCCGCGCCCTCGACTACCTCGAGACGCGGCCCGAGGTAGACCCCACGCGCCTCGGCGTCACCGGCCGCTCGGGCGGCGGGGCCTACACCGCCTGGGTCACAGCCGCCGACGACCGCGTCAAGGCCGCCATCCCCGTCAGCGGCATAAGCGACCTCGAGGACTACCTCAACCCCCCTGTCATCAACGGCCATTGCGACTGCATGTTCCTCTACAACACCTATCAGTGGCCCTGGACGCGCATCCTGGGCCTCGCCGCCCCCAGGCCCCTGCTGTTCACCAACTCCGACGCCGACACCATCTTCCCGATGCCCGGCAACGAGCGCACCATCGAGCGCCTGCGCAAGCTCTACGCCCTGCTCGGCCAGCCCGGGCACGTGGACGCCTTCGTCACCCCCGGCCCGCACAAGGACGGGCCCCCCCTCCGCATCGCCGCCTTCGGCTGGTTCAACCGCTTCCTCAAGGGCGACGCCGCGTCCGTCACCGAGCCCGAAACGTACCCGACCATCGAGGGCAAGGAACTCCGGGCGTTCCCCGACGACCTGCCCGCCGACGCGATCAACCCGACGATAGATCGCCAGTTCGTGCCCGTGGCGACTGTGGCCGTGCCCACCTCGCCGCAGGCTCTGGCCGCCCTGCGCGGCAGGCTGCTCGCCGAGCTTCACGACACCAGTTTCCGCGCCTGGCCGAAAGAACTCCCCGCGAATCCTATCCAGCTCGGCGACGCGCCCTCCGCCGGCGCCCTCGTCAGCGAGCCGCCGCTCGAGACCGCCTATCGTTACCTCCCCGCGAAACAGGGATCAAGGGTCTGCTGGCTCCTCATTCTCAACGAGGGCGACAAGGACGACGCCCTGCCTGAATGGGCCGCCGACGTTGTCGGCAACGACGCCTGCGTCGTCCTCGCCCCCCGCGGCGTCGGCCCCACCGAGACGACGCTCAAGCAGCCCTACTACTTCCGCCGCTCGATGGCCCTCCTCGGCCGCACGCTGGACAGCGGGCGCCTGTGGGATATTCTGGCATTTCTTCGCTGTGCGGAGCGCCCCGGCACCACGTGGAAGATCGCCGGCAAGGGCCAGGCAGGCATCCTCGGCGCCTACGCCGCCCTCTTCGACGAGCGGCTCGCGGAGGCCGTCTGCCTCGAGCCGCCCGCCACCCACGACGACGGCCCCTACTTCCTGAGCGTGATGCGCGTCCTCGACATCCCCGACGCCCTGGGCCTCCTCGCCCCACGCCCCCTGGTCCTACGCGGAGCCGCAGCCGAAGCCTTCGACAAGACCACCGCCTACTACCGCGCCGCCGGGGCCGCACAGATGCTCACCCGCCGGTAGCCTCGGGAGTTCCGCTGCCGCCCGCGTGGAGAACGGGCACGGTCAGCCCCAACTGGCGCGAAGACACGGAATGCCGTCGAACCGCCTGCGTTCTGCACCCGCGCTCGCGCCAATGCCGGAGCGCAAGGCTCCTAATCCGGGGGCACCGCCGATCACCCGTGCCAACGCGTGATCACTTTCGGCCGCGCCGCGTCTGCCTTGCTTTGCGGCGCGCCTTGAACGTGGGGAGCCACGCGGCGCTGGCCTCGAACAGCTCATCGCACATCGAGCGCACCTCGTCGAGCGAGCACACGGCGCCGGTGAGCGGGTCGAGCGCGCAGGCCTGGTACACGGCGTCGCGGTCGCCCGTGAGGGCCGCCTGCACGGTGAGCTCGCACACGGCCACGTGCGCCTGGTTGATGGCCGCCAGTTGCGCCGGCAGGTCCCCCACGAACGCGGGGTTCACGCCGTGGCGGTCCGCGTAGCATGGCACCTCCACGCAGCAGCCGGGCAGCAGGTTGGTGATGAGGCCGTCGTTGGGCACGTTGCCGTTGAAGCGGAAGGTCTGGCCCGTGGTCACCGCGTCAATGATGTACGAGCCGTACTCGTGGCTGCGGTTGTAGTTGATGGGGTCCTTGCCCTCGGCCATGCGGGCGAGGCCCTTCTTGTAGTCTTTGCGGTTCGCGCCGTAGAGCTCGAGGATGAAGGCGGTGCCGCCGTTCCAGCCGCCGCCGGGGCAGTACTTCTCGATCAGTTCGGGGCGCTTGCGAATCCAGGGGATGTACTCGGAGTTGTGGCCGCTCGATTCGGTGACGAAGTAGCCGAAGTGGCGGAAGAGCTCGAACCGACAGGTTTCCTTCTGCACCACCTCGGGGTTGTCGAGCACCTTGCGCAGCCGGGGGTAGAGGTCCTTGCCCTTCCGGGTCAGCTCGAGGAACCAGGCCTGGTGGTTGATGCCGGCGACCCAGTAGTCCACCTCCTCGGGCGGCACGCCGATCCAGCGGGCGATCTGGTGGGCCGTGCCCTGCACGCTGTGGCACAGGCCGACGGTCTGGAGGTCCGGCACGGCGGCGTTCACGCCCCACATGAGCATGGACATCGGGTTGGTGTAGTTGAGCAGCAGCGCGTCGGGGCACAGGTCGGCCATGTCGCGCGCGATGTCGGCCATCACGGGAATGGTGCGGAGCGCGCGGAACACGCCTCCCACGCCGTAGGAGTCGCCGATGCACTGGTCCACGCCGTACTTCAGCGGGACGTTGATGTCGTGCTGGAACACGTCAATGCCGGCCACCAGGATCATGGTGATGACGAAGTCGGCGCCCTCGAGCGCCTTGCGCCGGTTGGTCGTGACGAAATGCCTGGCGGGAACGTTCATCTCCCCGATGATCCGCGACGCGATGCGGTCCATGTAGCCCAGGCGCACCGCATCCACGTCCATCAGCGCGAACTCGGTGTCGCGCAGCGCCGGGCAGTTCAGCAGGTCAATCATCAGCCGCCGCGAGAAGCCGAGGCTCCCCGCCCCGATGAACGCGATCTTGGCCATGCAGGCTGCTCCTGAGGGGAAGTGAGCGACGAATCAGGCCACAATGGATACCATAGCGTCGGGATGCTGTCAACCGCGGCCTGACGCCTCGCCGACGAGGCGCCCTGTCGCCGGCCCTGGGGCCCGCTCAAGCGCCCCGGGTAGGGTCCTGCTGGTCCACGAGGTAGGTGCCGCGAATGCCTTCGAGTTGGGCGGCCTTGCGGCCCACGCCATGCACGAGGAAGACCATCGGCGCGCGCCGCGTGTCGCGGAACGTGATGATCAGGCGCCCGAAGCCCAGCAGCCGCTCGATCAGGTCCTCGGCCTCGATGCGCGTGGAATACTGCTCGCGGCTCAACTGCTCGCCCGTCTCGGCCAGGCCCATCTGGATGTTGAGGTAGTTCGGCGTGATCTCTACGTAGTGGAACGTGCCCTTGAAGACCGAATACAGGATGGCAAGGATGAACACCGAGGCAATCAGCGCATACCCAGCCGCATCAATCGCGATGCCGAACCGCTCGAAGAACCGGAAGAACTCGGGAATCCAATTCATCACCGCCACCCACATGAAGGCGCCGGCCAGCACCACCACCGTGATGATCAGCGCCCGCAGGTCAATGTCGTATTCCTCGACCAGGAAGTTCACGAAGAACACCCCCAGCCAGATGCCCCCGAGAAGCGTGGGCTCGACGTCCCCCAGCAGGCCCCAGCGCTGCTTGAGGAACATGAGCACCGACATGACGACCGACGTGACGATGGTCGGGAAGTAGAGCGCCTTGCGGCTGAGGTCGTAGACCATCAGGAGGTTCTTGCACGTCGGGTCGTCGGGGTTGTTGCGCACCCAGTCGCGGCGGATGCGGCGCCAGGCCCCCAGAGCGTGCGCGAAGATGCCCACCAGCACGAGGGCCAGCACAAACGGGATCGAGAAGATGACCGTCTTCACGGCGCCCCACTGCCCCATCCGGCCGGGCGCCACACTCGCCCAGCCCCCCACCACGCACACGAGCGCCAGGAGCGGCAGCACCGTCTCAAAGAGCCTCTGCCGCAGGACGGCACGGAAAGGCCCAGCCGGCCTCGCGGGCTGGCCAGCGGCTGGCGAGGCTTGCGAGGCAGGCGGACGCGCGTTGGACGCGGCCACGGCGTTCTCCTTCCCAGGGGCAGGTTCGTGCGGCCTTACTTGCACGCGATCCTAGCCCGAGCGCTGAACCGTGTCAAGCGACTCAGAACGGCAGGCCCGAGACCGCGCGGGTGATGATGCTGATGCCCACGGCAAGCATGCCGATGAGCCCCACGCCACAAGCGTAGCCGGCGCACAGCACGGGCACGTAGCGGCGCCACTTCTCCGCACCCAGGCGCCGCGCGATCACGTAGCGCCCGATGCAGGCCCCGATGAACATCGGGACCGCGGCGTTCGGCCAGCCCGCGATGCCGCCGATGAGGCCGTAGAAGAACAGCGCGGGCAGCCCCAGCGCGCCAACGGCCGCGTAGAGAGCCAGCCCTGCGCCAAACCCCGTGACGATCAGCCCGGGCTTGATCGCCTGGAGCAGCCACTGGGTGCCGCTCGACGTGGCCGTCATGAACAGGCACTGGTTCCGCGCGAAGAACGGCCACATCCTCGCCGTGAAGGGGTACGTAGACGACGGAATCTCCTCGAGGTACCAGAAGAATGACCAGAACAGGAAGCTGCACACGAGGCTGACAGGGATGATCACCAGCTCGGCCTTGAGCAGGCTCGTGATCTTGGTGCGCGTGAGGTCAAGCACGCGGAAGAGCGATGCCACCCCCCCGTAGTCGGCCAGCGGGAGGGGCGCGAACCAGATGTCCACGCCCTGGTATCTCGCCAGGATGAAGCTGGTCTCGCGAAGGAACGGAAAGGCCACGGGCGAGCCGGTCAGCCCGATCATCCGGGCCGAGATGTAGGAGTTCAGCGGCGTCCACACAAACCCGAAGAAGATGAGCATCCAGAGCGGGAACCGCGGCACAAGGACATGGCACAGCACCACGTAGCACGACGTGGCCGCGGCATAGATGAGAAGGGCGACCCAGAGAGGGAAGTCCCCTCTCCCCTCGGGTCGCGGCAGGGCGCCGCGGAGGCGGAACGCGCCCGAGCGAATGCAGCGCACGATGCCCAGCACAGCGACGGCCAGGGCGGTGCCGATGCCGATGCTCATCCAGAAGTCCATGTCCGTGCGGAACTTCGTCAGGAGCAGGTTCATCCCCGGCTGCCAGCCGGGCAGCAACCCGGCCTTGTAGAGGATGGGATTGGCGACGACCGAGGTGAGCAGGGTGCTGGTGAAGATGCCCACGACCATGGGAAACGGCAGCACCATGGCGAACAGGAAGATGCCCAGGTCGAAGCTGATCCCGGCCAGGGCCGCCGGCAGCACGCCGTGCGCGTTGGCCGTGAGGTCGGCGAAGGGGATTGGAAGAATCTCGAGCGGCTTGTCGAGGATGAGGCCCGTGAGCGCGGGGATGCCGACGTAGATGCTGCCGAACACGATGCCGATCATCGAGCCGGTGGAGAAGACGGGCCAGCGCCACGAGCCCTCCTTGGTGGTCGTCTCGGCCAGGGCGGTGGCGCCCTCGGCCGTGATGGGCGCCAGCGGGAAGGGCAGCCGCTCGGCGTCGCTCGTCAGGCGGAACAGCAGGTAGCCCATCCCGAACCAGTTCATCCGCCCGAGCACCTGGCCGACGAGCACGAGGAGGATGGGAATCATCCAGTCGCGGTGGAACAGGAGCCGGTTGGCGAGCGCGGGCGAATCGGGCGCCGGCACGGCCCACCGCGGGATGCCTTGCGCGATCCCCATGCCTTCGGCCGGAGACGACCGAACGAGGAACTGGTTCCAGATGAAGCCCGTGAACGGCCCGCCGGCCAGGTTGGCCGCCACCACGGCGGCCGCGAGGCCGCCGGCCACGTAGTAGAGGATGTAGACCTCTTGCCGGCGCAGGGTGATGAACGAGCGGCGTGCGACCTCGGTGAACAGGATGATCGTGACCCACTCGGCGGCGGGGCCGAGCGTTTGCCCGGCGATCAAACCCATGTAGATCGAGCCAGGCATCATCACAAGGCCCACGAACACCGCGCCGAGCACCGTGCGGAGGCTGAAGCCCTCCTCGTACGGAACCTCGATCTGGCGCTTGGCGTCTGGAGCCTCAGCCATTGCCCTGCCCTATCTCGGCCTCGAACCGCGCGCGAACCTTGCCCTCATACACCTGGCGCATCTCGGGCCGCAGCACGCGCCAGATGAGGAACTGCTTGCGAATCAGATCGGTGAACTGGCGGTTGAGGCGCCGCCACGAGCCCTCATCGCCGCTGAGGCGTCGAAGGCACAGGAGAATATCATAGAAACCCTCGCCCGGCAACGGGCGGCTTTGCACCTCGACCCGTTGGCTCACCCCCACGTCGAAGGGCGCGAGCCACGCCGTCATCGAGAGCCGCAGCCCCCGACGCGGCGCCTCGCCCGTGGCGGCAAGCTGCACATCCTCCGACGCGAAGCCTCCGAGAGCCGCCTCGGTGTGCGCCTGGAAGTACTCCTCGAGGTAGCCGTTCATCCCCAGGGCCGTGGCCTCGCTCACCGTGAACGGCAGTTCCAGCCTCACCTCGTCGTTCACCGCCTCGGGCAATTGCCAGCGCAGCTCGATGGTGGGCACCGCGATGCGCCGCGCCTGCACGGCCGGGTAGAGGCTCGAGCCTACGACCACGGCCATGATGAAGAGCGATAGCAGCATGGTGGCCGTGGACGAGTAGTTGAGTTGGAGGCCCGGCAGCAGGCCGTAGGCGTGGATGATGCGCGACACCCCCTGCCCCAGCAGGTAGCCGATCACCGTGCCCACCACGGCGTGCACCACGCTCTCGGCCAGGAACAGCGAGCCGATGTGCTTGGGCGCCAGACCGATCGAGGAGAGCACGCCGATCTCCCTCGTTCGCTCGTAGATCGAGCCAAGCATGGTGTTGAACACGATCAGCGCCGCGAGCAGCGTGGGCACGAGCAGCGAGCCGGCGCCCACGATGCTGCTCGCGCCGCGGGTGCTGTAGAGGTCGGTGCGCCCTTCCCTGCCCGCGAACAGCGTGAGTTCGGTGCGGGGCATCAGGTCGCCCAGGTTCTCGGTCACCTGGGCCTCCCCCTCGCCCCGGATGACAATGCTCCGCACCTCGCCGCCCGAGCGGACGAGGAAGTCGTACGACACGATGGCCACGCTCTCGGCCGCCAGGTGCACGTACTCCTCCACCACGTCCTCGTCGGGCGGCCCCTTCTCGCGGCGCCGCTGGGCCATGCGCACGTAGTCCACGGGCGTGAGCGGCTCGCGATCGAGGTCGGCCACCCCGTTCAGCTTCCGGCTGTCGAACACCCCCACGAGCGCGAGCGGACGGCCGAAACACTCGAGCGTCGTGCCCAGAGCCGTCTCCGGCGTCAGGCCGAGGGCAGCCACAGTCTCGCCGGCCAGCACGGCTTCATCCGCGCCCGCCCGCAGCCAACGGCCGGCCACCAAGGCTTCCTGCGGGCGTGTCACCTCCTGCTCCGCCTCCGTGAGGCCCACGAGCGCGGTGAGGTAGATCGTCTTGCGCTCGCGGCCGCCCGTGAGGGCGACAGACGACTGCTCGCCTACCAGGGCCGAGTAATACCATGCCCTGGGAACCACGCGCGCGCCGAACTCGTTGCGCAGGGCCTCCACCGCCAGAGTCTTGATCGCCTGCCACTGCCTGCCGCGCAACAGCAGCCCCTCGTAGCGGGCGCCCTGCTCGGCGTACGGGATGACCGTTTGTTTGAGGAATTGCACCACCGCGGCGAGCGAGAGCACCGAGAAGGCGAGCAGCACGATGGTGATGGACGTGAGCGTGGTGCGGATGGGGCGCTTGCGCAGGTGCCCGATGCCCAGGAAGAAGGCCGTCAGGGCCGCGCTCATGCGGCTCACGTCGGCCGCGTGCACACCGCTCGCCGCGGCGCGCCGCTCGGCCATCAGTTCCTCGAACCGCCGCACCACGAGCGTGATCACCACGACCGAGAGGGTGAGGATCACGAAGGCCAGGAGCACCATGAGCGGCGAAATGGCCACGCGGAACGCCGGGTGAAAGACCGCGAGCAGCAGAAACACCAGGACGAACGCTCCCGTGGTGCCCGCGATGCGCCCGACCGTGGTCCTCGCGCTCAGCAGCAGCCGCTCGATGAAGAACGCGAACGGCAGCACGAGCGCGAGATAGAAGACGAGGCCCTTGACCACATCGTTGGCCGTGCCCAGCACCTCGGGATAGATGCGGGCCTCGAGCGCCCAGGCGGCGCGGGCCTCGGCGAGGAAGCGCGAGTAACGCCGCTCGCCCAGCGCCTCGTCGGCAGCCGCCAGACGCGCGGCGGCTCGGGCGTGGAGTTGCCTGACACGCGGGTTCTCGAGCCCGTGCTCGCTGAAGCTTCGGGCGCGGTGGTCGTCGAGCAGCCACATGTCGCGCGCGGCGCGCAGCGGCGTGAACGGGATCGCGCCGCCCTGCTCACCCACGACGAAGCCCGTGCCCAGCGGCTTCTCCGCCGTGCCGTTGAGCAGCAGCAGCCGCTTGCCGGCCGGCCCTGCCCCCATCAGAATGCGCAGGCGCGTGCCGGGCTTGGCGAACACCACCGCGCACGTCTCCGAACTCGACATCCACGCCGGATTGCGCGGCAGCAGGTAGCCGTAGTTGATGGGCGACGAGTTGGTGCCCGCATCGAGCACCTGGATCGTGTCGAACGGCACGTAGTAGCGCTGGTCGGCGAGATCGAAGAAGGTGAGGGCCCGTGCGGGAAAGCACACGATGGGCGCCTGGCGCACCGGAGCATTCATCTCGACGGTGAGCGGGTAGTTGCGCGCCCCCTCGGGGCCCAGGTCGGGCGCGTAGCGAATCCCGCCCGTGTCGGGGTCGAGCACGAAGGCTCCGAGGGCGAGGGTGGCGCGCCAGGAGCCGACCGCACGCCGCTCGGGCGGCCCCTCGAAGACGGCCCGTCCGTGCTCATCCGCCAGCAGAATCGGCTCGCCGCGCACGCCGCACAGCGACTTCTTCGGCACAGGCTCCTGCACCACGATGAGCGCCCCAGGCAGCGGCTCGTTGGGCAAGTAGTCCTTCTGGAAGTTGAACTCCACGGCCCGGGCCTCGAGGCGTGTCCAATAGCTGTCCGGCAGCTTGCGGATGAAGGCGCCCCGTGTGTTCAGGAAGTTGGGCACGGTGCAGCACAGCAGCCGCACTTGGGCCGCGAGATTGTCGAACACCACGCGGTCCGGCGTGTCGAGCGGCGTGTCCACCACGAAGCGGGCATCATCGGTGGTGGCAAAGGTGAGGCCGACCTGTCCGGCCAGGGTGGCCAGCTCGCCCTCGAGGGCCAGCGGCGTGGGCAAGTGCGTCTGCCAGTTCTTGCCCTGAGCCGAGTTGATGCAGTCGGCGAACGCCGAGCCGGGCTCGCGGCCGAGGCCCCGACAGGCTTCGGCCGCCCAGCGTTCCCAGGCGCGGCCAAGATGCGAGAACCAGGGCTGGAGCCGCCCGCCCTGGTCAATGTAGTGGGCTTTGTAGAATAGCCCCACGCGCCGGCTGTGGCTCGAAAGGTCGAGGGCCACCAGGGCGGCCAGGCGCAGCGGTTGGCCTTCGGCCAGCACGTGACGGCGGAGGAAGTGCCGCATGCCCGCCATCGCCTGACCGTGGCCGGCAGTGGCTAGAAACACCACCTTGCGCGGCAGCGGATGCCGCACGAGTGTTCGGGCCAGCTCCAACAAGGCGGCCATTGAACACGCCTGCTCGGCCCCCGGCGACTGGGCGGGCACGACCGACATCGAGTCGTAGTGCGCGCTCACCACGATCGCGTCCTGGCACGCGGGGTCGGTGCCCGGCAGCGTGGCGAGAACGTTCACGGCCTCGCCCTCCGCCCAGTCCATTCGCCCCGTGAGCCTCGCGCGCCGGGGGATGGCGGCGGCCTCCAGGGTCTTGACGAGGGCCTGGCCGTCGGACCGGCCGATCCAGAAGCGGGGCAGGTCGGCAGGCACGGTGAGGAACTTGGCTTCCGCCTCCGGGCGCCACGGGGATTCGGGCTCCACGAAGATCACCGCCTTCGCGCCGAGGAGGAAGGCGTTCAGCCAGTCGGTCTGGCAGTTGAACTCCAGGAGCACGATGGCGCCCTCCACCGGCTTGCCGTCGAAGTCCCGCGGCTGCGCTCGCCCTGCGTAGATGAGCGGCCCTTCGACCCCCTCGGGCGGGAGCGTGGACGTGCGGACCAGGTTTGGCCACAGGCAGGCGAGCGGAATGGGCGTCGCGCGCCCGTCCAGCGCCAGCGTGGCCCCACGGTCCATCGGCACGGCGACGCCGAAGCTCTCCTCTCGCACATCCTCGAGCCCGATCTCGCGAAGGGCTGCCGCAACCCAACGGGCCGCCTCGCGGGCACCTGGGTAGCCGGTCACCCGTGAACCGAGGGCGGCGAGCGAGGCGATCGTGTCCCGCAGGCGCCCCTCGTCCACCGCAGCGGCGGCGGCCTGGTAATCCGCGATCTGGCGCACCTGCTCCCCGGGGTCCACCAGCGTGGGGTTGCTCATCAGAGCCGACACCCACACGGTGGCCGCGCAGGCAAGAAGGGCGAAGACTACCCAGAGCGAATGACGCACAAGCCTGCCTCACTGAGGGAGAGCCGCATCCTCCCCGTCGGCGCTCAGCCTGTTTGCCGGGGTCCCATACTCCGCCTCGGGCTCGCGCACACCGTCGAGCCCCCCAAACCGGTCGAGCAGCCGGTCCAGCGATGCGTTGGCGCGCGCCAGGAGGTCCTTGCCTTCCACCACGCGGTCGGGCGCGCACCCTCGCTTGCTGACGACGGCATCCAGGGCCGCGGCGCACTCGGAGAGAGCGCTGTGGGAGTCCTCGAACGCCCTCAGCCGCGCCGGCTGGAGGCGTTTGCCATTGCCCTGGGCGATGTGGTAGAGAGCCGACAGGGCCATGCGGTCCAGGTGGTCCCAGACGTGGCGCATCCTCTCGTGTTTCTCCGGCCTCACCTCGTCGCCCAGGGCCTCGGCCCAGGCCAGGAATTGCAGGATAAGTTGGTACGCCTCCAGCTTCTCGTGCTCGAAGACGGCCTTCACAGGTGGCTCTCCGTCAGAGGAACGTGGCGATGGGCCTCAGTACGGCCAGTAGCTGTACGGGTCCACGCCTGCGAGAATGCCGTGAATGTCCCACAGGCAGCCCACCACGAACTCGCCCAGCACAAGGCCGATGAAGAACGGCACCGTGCGGCGATAGGCCTTGGCGCCGCCATAGTGCAGGATGACCCACTTGAGCACCCAACTGGCGAAGATGGGGAACCAGAGCTGCTCCATGGACCAACTGCCCGAGACGGCGTAGCCAACCGGATGCAGGGGCCACCAGGCGAACCGCATCCGCAGCACGGCCAGCACGAGAGCGCCCGCGATGCCCACGCCGGTGGCGATGCTCGCCCCCGTGTTTGCGGGCTGGGGGCTGCTGATCCAGGGGTGCAGGTTGCGCGAGTAGGGCTCGAAGCCGAACCACCAGCCGGGTCCCACCGCGCTGGCCTCCATGCCGTACTTGTAGCCCACGTGCAGCATGGCCCAGAAGCCGCCGAAGATGCCGACGGCCAAGGCGACCAGCATCGCCGCCAGCATCCGGCGCGCCGAGGTCTGGGTCTGTTGGGCAATCTTGTAGCCTTCGAGCGACGGGGCAATCGCGTGGCCGCGGTAGGCCCGGTTGAAGAACCACGTGAGCGCGAGCGCCGTGAGCGTGTAGGGGCCCAGCGCCCCCAGCGGCTTCATGCCCAGCACGCGCGGCAGCATCTGGTCGGGGCCGGCATAGTGCAGGTCGTGGGCGGGCGGCCCCAGTTCAGCACGCATCCGCGCGATGGCGATGGCGATGGCCATGTACAGGATGAGAAACAACACGATGACCCACAGCGCCATGCCAAGCCAGCTCAGGAATATCCCCTGGTAGATCAGACACCCCGCCAGCAGCATGGCCGCCGTGCGGTACGGCAGCGCCTCGCGCGACTCATCCAGGCGTTTCGCGCCGATCAGGTGGAGGAACAGCTCCTTGAGATACCGCCGGCTCACCCACACGGCGATGAGGCACAGGGCCAGGTACCCGCCCGCCGTCTGATCGTTGACGAAGGGAAACCCTGGGATGGCGATGCCGAAGGCGCTCGACAGGATGCGCTGCACCTGGAACAGGAGGAAGAAGAACCAGCACGAGAACGCCAGGTCCAGCGGCAGGAAGAAGCACACGCCGATGGCAAAGGGGTACAGGCTGAACCACATCTCGCCCACAGCGTTCCAGGGGCGCTCGGTGAGGTAGCGTCTCAGGTTGTCAATGTGCACCACGGGAATGCTGGGCACTGCCGGGTAGAGGTGACTCAAGCCGTTCACCAGGTCAATCGCCGCCGCGATGGCGAAACCGTACCATAGCAGGCGATTCGAGAACAGCCGCCGCGTCTGCGTGGTGACCAGCAGCGGAATCTGGATGACGGGATAGGAAAGCTTCTCGTTCTCTGTCCACTGCTTGCGCAGCAGCGTGTTGATGAGGAACAGCGAGCCCACGAGCACGAAGATGAAGCTGCCCCACCACAGCATCGGGCGGCCCCAGGCCAGGACCACTGGCCAGTCGTACATCGAGGAGCCGCCCTGGTAGTAGCCGCGCACAAGGTCGGGCGCGTCCAGCAGCACGAACTTGGGCAGATAGGGATGGAACTTCTCCCAGCCGTTCTCGGGCGTCGCGCCCCACCAGGCGTGGGTGATCATCGAGACAAGGATCTCGATGCTGTCGTGACCGCACACGACCGACCCGATGGTGAGCATCACGTAGACCGTGAGCAGTTCGCCCGGGTTGAGCGCAACACGCGGCCACCAGCGCTTCACCAGCAGATTGCCCACCGTGAGCAGGAAGAGCATGAAGACGACGTGCGGCATCAGCGAGACCGTGGTCGGCTGAGACGAGTACCACAGGATCTCGGATTGGATGAGCCACATGCACGTGATGGGGATCAGCGCGGCACCGATACAGACGGAGCGCAGAGTCACCGAACAGGCCTCGGCCTGCGCGTCGGGCATCGGGCTGGGCTGCCGCGTCGCATCGTCCATCGGGATGCTGGCTCCTCGCGCCTTCGCTCGGCTGCACTATACGGCCCGTTGCGAGGCGAGTCAAGCTTGACTTGCCGTCGGCCCACACTACACTGAGAGCGCGGCAGGCTGCGCCGAGAGGCGCGGCAGAACACAGCACAGGACCATGCTTTCGGGAGTCGACACGAGGGCACCGCATGACGTACAGCGACAGGTATCTGGCCTTCATGGGCCTCGCCCCGAAGCGCATCCCCCACTGGGAGCACTGGTCGTGCCCCGACGCGGAGACCTACCTCACGGGGATTGACTACTACGAGCACCCGAAGCTGTGCCGAGAGCGGCTCCGCGAGCTGTATCCGCAACTGGAGCTGGGCATCCCGGCCACCGACGAGCCGAAGCCCCGCCCGAAGCTCGACCTCGTGGGCCAAAGCTCGACGACCGATGGCGAGGGCTACCACCGCGTCCGATGGGGCGACGGCGAGACGAGCCTGTGGGACTGGGGGAAGCACTTCAAGACAGCCGACGACGTGTTCGCCTTCTCGCCGCTGGAGCGGGCGGCCGATTTTGCCAGGATACCGGTGGTGGAGAGCCGCGACTATTCGGACGAGGCGAAGCTCTACGAGGCCTACCGCAAGGGCTACCCGCCCGAATGGGGCGACCACGCGCCCGAGGGCTCCACCGCCTCGTGCGGCTTCTACAACACGATGTTCATGTGGCCCCTGCTCACCTTCGGCTGGGAGCTGTTCCTCGAAACGTGCCTCGACCCACGTTTCGAGCGGATCATGGACGAGTTCGCCGAGATCAACCGCCGCGTGTTCCGCGTCTTCGCGCGCCTGCCCGTCAACTTCGTCGTCTGCCACGACGACATCGTCACCAGCCGCGGCCCCGTTTGCTCGCCCGCGTGGATGCACAAGTACATCTTCCCCCGCTACGAAGAGTTCTGGAGCATCGTGAAGGCCGCGGGCAAACAGGTAATCTTCATGGTGGACGGCTGCATAGATGCCTATGCCGACGATGTGTTCGCCTGTGGCGCCCGCGGCATCATCAGCGAGCCGTACACCGACTACAAGGCACTCGCCCGGCGGCACCGGGATTGCTTCCTCGCGGGCGAGGGCGACAACCGCGTGCTCTACCGCAACCGCCCTGCCGAAATCGAGGCCATGGTGCGCAGCATGGTCGAGACCGCCCGGATGACCGGCGGCTACATGATGTGCATCGGCAACCACATCCCGTGGAACGTGCCCCCGCCCGCCATCAAGCTCTACCTCGACCTCTCGGCCGAGCTGGCGAGGCGATGAGCGGCGCGCTACGTGGTGATCTGCCGCACAACCAGGTCGCCTGTGAGGCCCGGCCATTTCATGGGCCACGAGTACTTGGCGCCGGCCTGCGACCAGGAGACGGACGGCAGGTTCTGCCCGGCAACGCCGAAAGCCTTGCCGCCGTTGTTCGTCTGCACCTCGCGGAGGGTGACCGAGCTGATCGTGCGCGCCGCGACGATGGAGTTGAGGAAGGAGTAGGTGGAGATCGTGGTGGGGATGCCCACGATCTCGAACTTGCCGATGGTGGAGGCGCTCGTGAAGTCGGCCAGAGCGCTCGGAAGGCCGGTAACACTGCTCGCCACGCCAGCGTAGACCTTGCTGGAGTCCATTCCTCCAACAGTGAAGGAGGAGATGTTGCCGGTCGCGCGTACCACAGTGTTGTAGAACCACGAGAAGACGTTGACGGTGCCGATGTTGCCGGCGACGGTCCAGGTGCCTCCGAGGACTCGGCGGGCCACGTTCACCGTGCCGAGGGTGTTGGCCACTCCCTGCGCGCCGGTGAGGTTGAGGCTGGCCGCGAAGTCGGCGTAGATGCCGCGTGTGAGATCGCCCACGATGCTCAGTGACCCCAGGGCCGCGGCCTTGATGGTGCCGGCCATCCAGGCGAGGCTCGAGATCGAGTTGATGGCTCCGGCGATGGTGAGGCTGAGGTTGGCCACGTAGCCAGGCGTGGCCGTGAGGAGGCGACTGGCGGTCACGGTGCCGCCATTCCAGCTCGCGGCGACGAGCGAGTTGACGGTGCCGTCCACGGTCAGGTTGCCGGCCGTCACATCGCCCAGCGCCAGCGACGTGACGTTGCCGTGGGCTTTGAGGGTCCAGCTCTCGACGAAGCCCGCCAGGATGGAGCCGATATGGCCGGTGATGTCCCAGGTGCCGAGGGCAAGGCCCTGCGCGATGCGGGCGGCGCCAAGCGTGGGGCTGCCGGCCGCCACGCCCTGGCCGGTGAGCTGGACATCGGGGGTGAAGTGCCCGACAATGGCGCCGGTCTTGCTGCCCGTGGTCGCAAGGGAGCCGATGGAGTGCGCCCAGAGGCTGCCGCCCATCCAGTTGGTGGCGGCCAGCGAGCCGATGGCGCCGTTGACCGCCAGTTCGCTGTTCGAGACGGCGCCGAGGACGAGCTTGCCAGCGGGGCCGCCGATCCCGCAATCCCAGTCCACCGTGCTGTTCAGCACCGTGAGGGAACCCACGCCGCCGTTGAGGTCCCAGCTCGCGCCTTTGAGCGAGCCGGCGATGCTGGCCTTGGGCAGCACCTGGCCGGTGCCGGTGAGCTTCAGGTCAGCCTCGAAGTCGCCGGGCAGCAGCAGGGTGCTGTTGGCCTTGGTCGCGAGCGAGTTGAGGCGGGCGGCGGTGATGCCGCCGCCGAGCCACTTGGACACCGCCACGCTACCCACACCCCCAGGCACATTCACAGTGGTGCCATTGGCGCGCGGCGCCGAGAGGGAGGCGATGGAGAGGCCCGCGGCGTTCGCGCCGGTCGTGGTGATCGTTGCCGCCAGGTCGCGCGAGGAGATGATCGCGCCGATCCAAGCGGCCTTGATCGAGCCGGCGAGGGTGGTGGTGGCCGTGAGGCTGGTAAGGACGCCCTGGACGTGCAGCGTCCAGCCCGCCGCCGAGCTGCCGAGCGCGAGCTTGCCCACGGCACCGCTGATCTGCCAAGTGCCCCCCGTGATCTGGGCGATGGTGGCGGCAGGGAGCGTCCCCTTGAGAGCGCCCACACCGGAAAGCTGCACGTTTGCCCCGAAGGCCCCTGTGACGGTGAGCTTCGAAATCCACGGCGCCGTGAGGGTGGAGCCGACCCATTGGTTGAGCGTGAGGGAGCTGAGGCCGGCGGCGACCGTGATGTCGGAGCCGGGGTTGGGAATGTTGCGTAGGGTGAGCGCCGTGCCCTTGCCGGCGCCGGCTCCCGGCAACAGAATGTCCGCGCCGGCCAGCACGTCGCGGAGCACCAGGGTCGTCACGGAGCCGTTGCCGGTCATCAGGATGCCGTCGCGATAGAGGTCCATCGTCGGCCCGCTGAGTGCGCCCATAGGCGTGGCGCCGGTGATGCCCCAGAGGCGCGCGCCGGCCGTGGTGCCCCCTGCCGTCACGAAGGCCAGCGAACTGCTGGCCGTGGTGTTGGACAGCTCGACGCGGAAGACATCCACCATGCCGCCGACTGTGACCGCCTTGCCGTTGTTGACGATCGCCCCCAGGTTGCCCACGAAGAGCACGCGTGCCTGGCCGCCCTTGAAGCTCAGCGTCACCACGGTGCCATCGGGGTCGGTGTAGACAAGTGTGCCCGGCAGCCCATCGCCCAGGAACACGCCGGGCTGGTTGATCACGAGGTTCACCAGACCGGGCTGAGAGGTGCGGCCATCCAGGTCCTTCACCGTGTACGTGAAGGGATCCACGCCCACGAAGCCTGCGGGGGGCGTGTAAGCGATCGCGCCCGTCACAGGGTCCACCACGGCTGCGCCGTACTGCGGCGGGGTGACGATGACCACGGAGGTGGGGTCAATCGGCCGCCCCTGCGAGAGGTCGTTGGCCAGCACGTTCACCACCACAGCAACGCTGGGGTCGGTGGTCGGGTCGTCGCGCACGGCGACCGGCGGCCCGGTGACAACGACTTGGAAGGTGTCCTCGACGACGGCCCCGGCGCGATCGGTGGCGCGCACGGTGATGTTGGCCGTGCCCCAGCCGCCGGGGGCATAGGCGAGCACCAGCGCTCCGTTCTGGATCGTTGCGGTGACGAGGGCGGTGTTGTCGTTGAGCACCGTGTAGGTCAGCGCGGGCTCTGTGGTGATGGTGTTGACCAGGATGACGTTGTCCGCCGTGGGCATCGCGGGGAAGTTGGTGTAGTTTCGCAGCGGCAGTGTGTCGAACGGCGAGTTGAAGGCGTAGGTGGGCAGGGCGGCGATGGCATCCACCACGCTCATCCCGTCAATCACGTAGCCGAAGACCGTGAAGCCGCCGTTCTGCTGGTCGAGGTTGGCGGAGTTGTCGGCCAGGTTGAAGAACCACGACGATGTGGCGCTGTTGGGGTTGCCCTCGACCTTCGCCATAGCGATGGTGCCGCGGATATTCGAGTGCAGGAACTCGTTCTGGATGGGCGGGTCGGTGGGAATCTCGGTCCACGTGGGATAAGCGTAACTGCCGCCCTGGATCACGAAGCTCGGCACCGAGCGGTGGATCACCGTGCTGTTGTAGTCGCCGTCGGATACGTACTTAAGGAAGTTGGCCACCGTGATCGGCGTGTCGCCATCGTAGAGCATCACCGTGATCACGCCCAGCGTGGTGTTGAAGCGGGCGATGGTGCCCTGCCCGTCGGGGTCAGAGAAACGGCCCGACAGGTTGATCTGAGCGTTGGGCGCTCCCTGCTCGGCTGCCACATCGCCAAACGGCTGGAGAAGGACGGGCAGTGCGTTCACGCTCAGGGACACTGTGACGGTCTGCGTCTGGCGGCCATAGGTGTCGGCCACGAAGTACGTGAACGAGTCGGGGCCGTAATACCCTGGTGCGGGCGTGTAGGTGACGGCCCCCGTCAGGGGATCCACCAGCGTGGCGCCGTGCGCCACATCAGTGACGATGGTCACGGAGGCAGGGTCGAGCGGGTAGTCGCCCGCCACATCGTTATCGAGCACGGGGACGATGACCGGCGTGCCCTGATTCGTCCCAGCCGAGTCTGGGTGGGCAACGGGCGACGCCGCGACCTCCACGGTGAAGGTGTCTTCAACATAGAGGCCCCGCGCGTCGGTGCCGCGCACGGTGATGTTGGCCACCCCGCGTTCGCCGGCGGCGTAGGCCAGCGTGAGCTTGCCGTCGGTGACCGTGGCCGTGAGCAGATCGGGGTTGTCGTTCCAGACCTGGAATGTCAGCGGCGAGAGGACGACGATGTTGTTCAGCAGGACGACGTTCGCGGCAGCCGGCTCATTCGGGAAGCTGCTGTAGTTGATGAGGGGCAGTTGATCGAAGGGGCTGTTGAAGGCATAGGTGGGCAGGGCGGCAATGGCCAGCACCACGTCCATGCCCGCCGTCACGTGCCCGAACACGGTGAACCCGCCGTTCTGGTAGTCGAGATTGGCGGAGTTGTCGGCCAGGTTGAAGAACCACTGGCTCGTCGCACTGTTCGGATCGCCGCTGAGCTTGGCCATGGCGATCGTGCCGTAGGTGTTCGAAATGCCGGGCTCGTTCTGGATGGGGGGGTCCGTGGGGATGTCGGTCCAGCCCGGATACCGGTAGCCTCCGCCCTGGAGCACGAAGCCGGGCACGGAGCGGTGGATGACCGAGCTGGCATAGTCGCCGTCGTAGACGTACTTGAGGAAGTTGGCCACCGTGATCGGGGTCTGCGTGTCGTACAACGTGACGTAGATGGCCCCCATGACGGTATCGAACCGCACGCTCGTCGCCGGGGAGTCGGGGTCGGACAAGTACTGCGTGAGATCAATCACGGTGGATGCCGTGCCGTACTCGATGGCCAGGTCCGGCATCGGCTGGGTGAGCAAGGGAGCAGCGTTCACTGTCATGCTCACGGTTGCCACCGCCGATAGCGTGCCCAGCATGTCCGCCACCGTGTAGGTGAATGTGTCGGGGCCGGTGTAGCCGGGGTCGGGCGTGTAGGTGATCTCGCCCGTGTCGGGATTGACAGAGGTCTGGCCATGGCTCGGCGCCGTGCCCACGGTGACCGACGCAGGGTCCAGCGGCGAACTCGTGGCGACGTCGTTGGCCAGGACGTCAATGACCACCGGCTGGTCCTCGTCGGTGACCGCCGTGTCGTTGTGGCTGAGGGGCCGCCCCTGCACGGTGACAACAAAGCTGTCCTCGACAAACGTGCCGTCGAGGTCGGTCGCCCGCACGGTGATCGTGGCCGTGCCCCATTGCCCCGCGGCGTAGGCCAACGTGAGCGACGTGCCGTTCAGCGTGGCCGTGACCAGGTCGGGGTTGTCGTTGGTCACCGTGAGAGTAAGCTTGCTGACCCCGTAGATATCGTTCACGAGCACCACGTTGGCGCTGCCGGGCTGCGACCCGTCACCGGGGTAGTCGCGCAGCGGGATCTCGGGGAACTGGATGCCGTTGACCGTAACGTCGTAGGTCGGCACCGCCGCGATGGCATCGGCCACCTCCATGCCGTTGCCCAGCACGCGCCCGAACACGGTGTAACCACCGTTCTCGAAGTCGAACGTGGCCGAGTTGTCGGCGAGGTTGATGAACCACTGGCTCGTCGCTCCGTCGGGCTCGCCGTCGGGCTTCCACATGGCCAGGGTGCCGCGGGTGTTCGAGATGCCCGGCTCGTTCTGGACCGGCGGATCAGCCGGGACGGTCTGCCATTCGGGATACCAGTAGCCCCCACCCTGAATGAGCACGCCCGGCACCGAGCGGTCAATCAGGCTCGACCAGTAGTCCTCGTCGTCCATGTAACTCAGGAAGTTCGCCACAGTGAGCGGCGTGGCGGCGTCGTAGAGCTCGACGTCAATGTTGCCCAGGTTCGTATTGATTCGCACCGTGGTGCCGGTGACCGCGGGGTCGTCGAAGGTGCCGCTGAGGTCCAGCACGGTGTTCGGCGAGCCGGTGAACACATCCACGTCGTCAATCGGCGTGAGGAGGGTCGCGGAGAGCAACTGCCGCGGCTCGAGGGCTTCGAGGCGGAGTCGGACTCGTTTCTCCATGGGTGCCTGGTTCCCTTCGTTCTCCGCCGGAAGCGGACCCCTTCAGCCGCTTCCGAAAGATTCATATGCTTTGGCTCTGCAAATCCCATGCCATCCGATGGCCACCAAGCTCTGTCTTGCTGATGACCGCAACGCCCCATCACATCTGCGCTTAGAACGGCACAACGAACCGCCAGGCACCGTTGTCCGACAGGCCGAGTCCGCAGAATCAGACAACCTGTATGGTATTCCTGCGCATCCTCGCATGCTGGCGGCCGACTCGTCTCCCCACTATCCACGCGCAACGCCGACCTCCCAGGCGACGTCAGGACGCCCGCGGGTCCCTGTGTGTCACCGGATGGCCGGACCGGAGACGGCGCGGCAGGCTCAGACAGTCACAACGTCCAGCCCTCGCGATAGGGCGGCCGGAGCAGCTTGTCCGCCTCCTCGTGGTTGACGATGCGGCAGGCAACGGGGTCGAACTCCAGCGGCCGGTCGGGGAATAGCGTGGCCACGTTGGCCAGGAGGAACCATTCGGTGAAGGGTCCGCTGAAGGCGTTGAAGCACCCCATGGGCGTCAGCCCCTTCGTCATGCCGTCCACCCAACCGCGCAGGAAGCGTCCGGGCAACGGACGCGGCAGCGATTGAGGCGGAGGGGGCAGGTCCTTGAACTTCTCCTCTGGAAGCAGCGCCATCGTGGCGTCCCCGTGCCCGAAGGTGTACATCGCGCCCTCGGTGCCGAACCAGAGGTTCCCGGTCCAACTGCTCCAACGCTTGTCGTCGGGACTGCCCCACTCTGGGTGCTTGCCAAAGAACTCGCGAAGGAAGTCGCGGCGGCGCTTCTCGACCTCGCCGCCGCCGGCAAACCAGCTAAGGCGGATCGGGGGGAGGTCCATGCGTGCCGGGATATCCCAGTGCACGATGCTGGAGCGCGGAAACGTCAGCTCGCACACCTCGCAGCACTCGGCGGTAACCTTGATGGTCTTGGCGCCGGCGGCGGGCGGCTTCTTGTCAATCGGCCAAAGGGTCTCAAGCTTCATGGCCTTGTAGAGTGTCGCCCAAAGGTGCGCGCCCCACCAGCCGGGGTGCCCGCACGAGAAGTCGCGCCACATGGCGTGCTGGAGCCACTCCGGGTGGTAGGGCCTGTAGGTCGCAGGGCCCAGCCACAGGTCCCAGTTGAGATAGTCGGGCACCTGGTGTTCGCCCGAGGGCTTCGGGCGCGGGCCGGCGCCGCCCCCGCCCCACATGTGAATGGTCTGAATCTCGCCCAGACGGCCCGCCCACACGCTCTCGATCACGCGCTCGTTGTAGCCGCCCTGATTGCCCATCTGCGTCGAGAGCTTCTTCTCCACCGTCAGTTCCGCCAGCGTCCGGGCCTCGTGGAGTGTGCGGGTCAGCCCCTTCTCGCAGAAGACGTGGAGGCCAGCGCGCAGAGCCAGGGCCGATGGCGCGGCGTGCACGTGGTCGGGGGTGGCGACGACCACCGCATCGAGCTTCGAACCCATCTCCGCGATCATCACACGGAAGTCCTCGTACTTCGGAACGTCCGGGTACCGCTTGAACGACTCGGCGGCTTTCTGCTTGTTCACGTCGCACATAGCGGCGATGCGGCCGCCGGTCTGCTGGCGGATAGACGACCACCCCTCCTCCACACAGAAGCCCGCGCCGCGCCCGCCGACGCCCACCACCGCCACCTGCAACTGCTCGTTGGCCGCATATGCACGAGGCTGGCACCTGGTGAGCAACAGAGCGCCGGCGCCCGCCGCCGAGCCGAGAAAGCCTCGCCGCGTCAGGCTGACCCGGTGTGCAGCGGCCGACCTGTTTCGTCCCTTGCACTCAGCGGCCATGCTCCACCTCCTTTCGCGTGTCGTCGCAACCGTCCTCGGGCGTCCCACGCCATCCTTCCCGCCCCCAACCTACTACCGCCGCCGGGGGGTGTCAAGGGGGGATCTCAGCTTTTCTCCACGCCAAGGAGCTACCGTGCTCGCGGAAGCAAGAGCCCCCGGCGCCCTGGGCTTTGAGGATTGACGTGGAATGCAACGTTGCCCGTGGCTTGCGCGACCTCGCCATCGCGGGGCTTCCGTTGTCAAACCTCTCTCGCCCCATCGCACCTGCGGCGGTTCCATGTCCACCGAATTCTCAACAATGGACTTGACAAGATAGATAGCGTGTGATATTGTCTGATTGTGTCAGATAGTTCATACACGTTCTGGGTCTTTCGGATAGCGGGCGGCTGATGATGCAGATAAGCTACTCGCCGCTGGCCCTTCTGGCCTGTCTAGTTGCACGCTACACCTGCTCGATGGGCGGATGCCGCTCGCGCCCGCTCTCCGCCGCCCGCTCGCCCCCTCCGTTGCTCCCCTGGCTGCACCTAACCTCCCTCTGGATGCGAAAGGAGGAGTCCAATGGGGGAACACGGAGCATTGCAAGGTCAGCACACACCTCAGCGTCAGCCACCCTCGGCACCCGGCACAGTGCACATCACGCTGTCGCGGCTCGCGGCCAAGGCGGCTCGCCACAACCCTGTTTATCTCATCAGTGCAGCGTTGATGATCCTGGGCGTCTACACTATCGTCCGGCCCGGCACGCAGACCCTCGGCAATCTTCCGGCCATCCTGGCCACCTTCTTCACTCTCCAATTCTACGAGCTGCTGCTCGTCGGGATTGCGATCTTGCTGGTCTGCCGACGCCGGGTGATGGACGACGGTGCGACGCTCGCGCTCATCGAATCGCTGCTCGCCATCGGGTGCTTCGTGATAGCCGACGAGCTTACGTTCAAGGATGGGCGTATGGCGCTCGGCCTGCTCCTGGGGTTCGCGGCGCTCGTTCTGGCGGCGGGCCGGTTCGCGGCGCTCGGCGTGGCAGTCGGGCGCCGGCTGGTGTTCTCGGGGGCCGGCCTGATCCTCGTCGCCCTGCTCTCCTGGAACGCGATCGCCCCCAACTGGGTGGCCCGGCTCCATGACCTCGACAGCCCTCTCATCGGCGTGGGGTGCCTGTCGGGCTGGTGGGTGCTGGCTGTCCTCGCACTGGGCTTTGCGCTCAATGCCGCGTTCGAGAGGGACCGCCTGTGGCCGGAAACCCAGCCCTTCGTAAAGACGCCGCTGGCGCGCTGGGCCATTGCCGGCCTCGTCCTTACCGGCTCCGCACTCCACGAGTACTGGCTCGGCTACATCCTCGACGTCTCGTTCCAGCTCAGTGACATCCTACCGCTCGTCACCGTGGCGGCGTTCGGGGCGATGGCCCTGGCGGCGCGGAGCGAGCGGGTGGGCGTCATCGAGCACCTGGCGGCGGGGGCGCCGGCCGCAGTGGCCGTCCTCGCGCTTCTAACAGGCGGCTTCGAGCCTCAGTGCCCGCCGGTCGGCGCCTTCGCTTCCCGCGAGGCATTCGTGCACGAGCTTCGCATGCTCTCATGGCCTACAGCGTGGCTGGCGGTGGCCGCGGGCATCGTGGCGCTTCAGGCGTGGCGTCGGCGCTCTGTGCCCCTGGCTCACCAGGCTTCGGCTTGCCTGCTCCTCGCCGTGCTCTTCTCCACGACGACCCAGCCTGAGGAGCTGGAACTGGCGTGGAACGCGTTCGAGTTCACCCTCGCCGCCTACTGCCTCGTGATGGCAGCAGTCACGGCCCGCGCCGAATGGGCGGCGGGCTGCCTCGCCGCGCTCAACCATCTCGCCTGGCGCAACCTGCCTGCGGAGCCGGGCGTGGGCATCTACGTCGAGCCCTACCTGCTTCTGCTGGCGCTCATCGGCGCGTCTTACTTCGCGCTATGGCTCATGTTCCGGCGACAGATCGAGACGCGCGTCGCCCACATGGGCAGCCTGCTCGTGCTCGTGGCGGCCATCGCCGTCAACTTCTCTGAGGCTACGGAGGCGCCAGCCTGGGCGCTCGCGGCGGCGACTCTTCTCATTGCGGCAGGGTTCGCGGTCAGCGCCTGGTCGCTGCACTGGCCCGCCTACTACGGCTTGGCCCTGCTCACAGCCACGGTGCCGCTCGCACGTGAGGTGAGCCGCTCGGAGGCCAAGCTCGGCTCGCCCACTGGCTGGGTGCTCGTGATGGCCGCCTTCGTGGCCCTCGGACTCGGCTTCCTCGTGAGCATGCGGAAGCGAGCCGCCACGCCTGGCTCAAGCACGTAGCTCACCCCCTGTTGGAGGGTAGCCACATGGCAACACCGTCTGGGACCAAGTTGTCCGATCTCCTCATCGCCATCGGGCTCTTCGCGCTCGTGGGCACGTTGCTCGTGCCCGCTTGCGACCGGGCGATGGGCAGGGCGCGGGAGGAGGCCCGGCGCATTCGGTGCAGAGGAAACCTCAACCAATTGGCGAAGGGAATGGCCACCTATCTCAACGAGTGCGGCGACAACCGTTTCTATCCCTGGCCGGCCGGCTACGCGGGCTGCGGCACCGCCGAGTCGCCTGACTTCGGCGGCGCCGAGTGGCTGGCCGCGCTCTACTGGACCCGCATCATCCCCGACCCGGGCGTCAACCTCTGCCCAAGTTCGCCCGACACGAACGAGGGGGGCATCCTGATGGGCAGCAACGGCTGCCCAGGCGGCAACCCGCTCGCGCCGGGCGCCGTCAGCTATGCGGCAATGGGCGACCGGAGCGTGGGCATCTACCTCGCCTCGAAGCAGGGCAAGGGCGCCGCCTACGCGACCTCGAAGCTCCCGATCAAGGACGACTTCTCGCCCAACGAGCCAATGGCGTCCGATGACACGCAGCCTCCCATCAACCACGGCAGGAGAGGCAACGGCTCGATGTCAGTCCTGTTCTTCGACAGCCACGTGGAGTGTTGGACCAACGCCAAGGTGGACCTCGAGCGCGGGGTCGGACAGGGCGAGTTGTGCATGCTCATGAACTGACCAGTTCCGCAACACCTGGAGGGCATCCGATGGCTACATCCTCTGGCATCAGGTTGTCCCACGTTCTCATCGTCGTGGGCGTCCTTGCGCTCCTCGCGGGCATGGTGCTTCCGGCGCTCCGGCGCTCGAGGGAGAGCGAGCGCCGCGGCCCCGGCCACCGCTGCCGAAACAACCTCAACCAACTCGCGAAAGGCATGGCGACGTATCTGAACGAGTTCGGCGACAACCGCTTCTATCCGTGGCCGGCCGGTCGGCCAGGGTGCGGCACTGTGGAGAGGCCCAGCTTCGGCGGCGCAGAGTGGCTGGCAACGCTCTACTGGACTCGGGTAATCCTTGACCCGGGCGTCTTCCTCTGCCCCGGCTCGCCCGACGACAACGAGATGGGCGTGAAGCTGGGCAGCAACGGGTGCCCGGGCGGCAAGCCGCTCGCCCCCGATGCCGTGAGCTACGCCGCGATGGGCGACGTGAGTGTGGGCATCTACCTGGCCACCAAGCAGAGCAAGGGCGCTGCTTACGCGACCTCCAGGCTCGCCATCCGCGACGACTTTCCCCCCAACGAACCGATGGCCTGCGACGACACCGAGGGGCCGATTCACCACGGCGAGCGCAACAATGGCGGGATGGGCGTGCTCTTCTTCGACAGCCACGTCGAGTACTGGACCTACACGCGCGTTGACCTCGAGCGTGGCGTGGGCCGGGGCGACCTGTGCGCGCTGAGGAACTGAAGGGGCTGCAATAGGAGGGATAGGACCGATAGGACAGATAGGACGCATGCCTTCGGGACGCCCTGAGGCCAGACGCGTCCTATCGGTCCTACGCGCCCCTCGAAGGCTGCGCGGCCTTTACACGCACCACTCAGCCGCTATAATGGGCAGCACCCTCTGCCAGCGAAGGAGCTGCCCATGCCGACAATGAAAGCCGCCGTGTGCAAGGCCAGAGAGACCATAGCAATCGAGGACGTGCCTCGGCCCACGCCGAAGCGCGGTGAGGTGCTGGTGGCGGTGAAGGCCACGGGCCTGTGCGGCTCGGACGTGGACGGCTACACGGGCCACCACCCGATGATCAAGTGGCCGATTATCCTGGGCCACGAGTGCTCGGGCGTCGTCGCCGAGGTTGGCCCCGGCGAGACCCGCTGGAAGCCGGGCGACCCGGTGGTCGTGGAGCCGTTCTTCACGTGCAAGACCTGTCCCGCCTGCCTCCGAGGCCAGTATAACCTGTGCGTTGACCTGAAGATCACGGGACACCAGGTGCCCGGGTCGCTGGCGGAGTTCGTGATCGCCGAGTCGTTTTTCCTCCACCCGAAGCCTGCGAACCTGTCGTTTGCCGAGGCGGCCATTGCCGAGCCTGTGTCGGGCTCGCTCCACGGGGTCGAGCGGGCGAACCCGCGGCTGGGCAGTTTCGTGACGATCCTGGGCTGTGGCACCATCGGCGTGCTGGCGATGCAGCACTGCCTCAACAAGGGCGCGGAGGTGCTCATCGCCGACCCCGCCGCCTTCAAGCGAAAGGTGGCGAAGGACCTGGGCGTCCACCACGCGCTCGACCCGCTGAAGGAAGATGTGAAGGCCCGGGTGAAGGAACTCACGGGCGGCATCGGGGCCGATGTCGTCATCGAGGCCGTGGGGAAGCCCGAGACCCTCGCCGCCACGGTGGGCCTCGTGCGGCGCGGCGGCACGATCCTGCTCATCGGGTGGTCGGGGAACAAGACCGACGCCTTCGACCTCACGAGCGTGACCCTCGACGAACTGACCGTGCTGGGCACGCTCGGCTTCTGCTGGGACCACAAGGCCGCACTTCGGCTCCTCAGCCAGGGCAAGGTGACCGTGAAGCCGATCATCAGCCATCGTCTGCCCCTGGACCGCGTCGAGGACGGGATCAGGATGCTTCAGAGCCATGCCGAGGGGGTCTGGAAGATCGCGATCACGGAAGAAGAGGTCTGAACCGCCGTGGCACAGTTGCTCGCCGGCCTGGATATTGGCACGTCGGGGGTCAAGGTGGGGGTCGCCGATGCATCCGGTCACCTGCTGGGCCTTGGCCGCGCGGCTCACGCCAACGACAGCCCCCGCCCTGGCTGGGTGCAGTGCGACCCCGAGCGCTGGTGGCAGGGGGTGATCGCCTCGCTGCATCAGGCCTGTGCCGAGGCAAAGGCGTCGCCGGCCGACATTGCGGCGGTGGGCGTGAGCGTGCTCTTCCCCTGCGTGGCCCCTCTGGACGCCGATGGCCGCGCCCTGCACCCCGCCCTGCTCTACTGCGACCGGCGTAGTTGCGCCCAAGCCGAGGCAATCGCCGCACTGGTGCCCAGGCAGGAATACGAGGCCACCATCGGGAACGTGCTAACCCCCGGCACCTGCGCCGCCACAAGCCTCCTCTGGCTGTGCGAGGAGGCGCCCGACGCGTGGCACCGCGCCCACTCGCTCGGCTTCGCCAACACGGCCATCACGGCGCGCCTGACGGGAGAGTTCTGCACCGACCCTACCCAGGTGGCGCTCTCAGGGCTCGTGGACATTCGTGACCCCTGGCGCTGGAACGAGGCGCTGTGCGAGCGGCTCGCCATAGCGGCCGACCGCCTGCCGCGCGTGGCCGGAGCGGACGAAGTCATCGGCACCGTCACCCGGACCGCGGCGCGAGAGACGGGGCTCAACCCTGGCACGCCCGTCGTTTGCGGCTGCGGCGACGTGCCCGCCTCGGCCCTGGGCGCCGGCGCCGCCGAGCCAGGCACGGTCATCTATGTCGCCGGCTCAACCGACTGCGTGGCCGTGCCCACCTGCGCGCCGACGCCCGACCGACGCTGGGTGAACTCCGCCTACATCCCGCGCGGATTGTGGCTGCCGATCGGCACCACGACGTCGAGCGGGGTCTCCGTCGAGTGGTTCTGCCGGGAGCTTCTCGGCCAACCGGGAGCCGAAGGGCTCCGCTCGCTCACCGAGCTCGCACAGCAGGCTCCCCCTGGCGCTGGGGGCCTGCTCTATCTGCCGTACCTCCAGGGCGAACGCACGCCCATCTGGGACCCCAAGGCTCGCGGCTCGTTCTTCGGCCTCTCAACTGCCACGACGCGCGCCGACCTCGCCCGCTCGGTGCTCGAGGGCACGGCGTTCGCTCTGCGCCAGGTCGTCGCATGCCTCGAAACCGTGCTCGGCTCCCCCCTCGCCGAGATTCGCTCCGTTGGCGGCGGCACCCGCAACCCGCTATGGAACCAGATCAAGGCCGACGTGCTCGGCAAGCGCCTGGCAGTCCTCGAGTTCCAGGAGACGAGTGCGCTGGGCGCGGCGCTCCTCGCCGCCGTGGGCGCCGGCTTGTGCGAATCCTTCGCGGCGGCGGCCCGCGCCGCCCGCGCCGCGAACCGCGTCCGCCTGATCGAGCCCCACGCCTCCCGAACGGCCTCCTACGACTATCTCTTCCGCCTCTTCGCGGGCCTCTATCCGGCCACCCGCCCGCTTGCCCGCCGCCTGAGTTCCTGGGGCGCGCCTCGAGACTCCAACCCGCCTTGACACCGCCGCCGGGTCCCACTACGATATCCACACCTCTCGGGCTGGCCTTCACTCGAACGCGAAAGGAGCCACAGATGGCGCCGGAGCAGAAGAACCTGGGTTACAGCGACACCCCCTTTATCCCGGGCACCAACTACCGGGTTCACGACGGCAACCGCCCTCAACCCCGCATCATCAGTCCCGGCACCGCCAGCACACAAGAGCGCCCGGGCCTGGCGCCCTCCGACGCCGTCCTGCTCTTCGACGGCACCACGCTCGACAAGTGGGCTTCGATGGACGGCTCGCCCGCGAGGTGGAAGCTCGAGAGCGGCTACATGGAGGTCGTGCCCAAGACGGGCAACATTCGCACGAAGGCCGAGTTCGGCGATTGTCAGCTCCACCTCGAGTGGGCGGCGCCCACCGTGGTAAAGGGCGAGAGCCAGGGCCGCGGCAACAGCGGCGTCTTCCTGATGGGCCTCTATGAGATTCAGGTGCTGGACTGCTACGACAACCCCACCTACCCCGACGGCACGACGGCGGCAATCTACGGCCAGTATCCGCCGCTCGTCAACGCCTGCCGAAGGCCCGGCGAGTGGCAGACCTATGACATCGTGTGGGTCGCGCCGCGCTTCGATGGCGACAGGCTGCTCGGCCCGGCGCGCGTCACTGTGTTCCACAACGGCATCGTCGTACACCACGCCACTGAGCTTCAAGGCCCGACACGTCATCGCCAGACGGCGTCGTACACACCTCATCCCCCGGTCGGGCCTCTGGTGCTTCAGGACCACGGCGACCTAGTGCGCTATCGCAACATCTGGTATCGCGGGTTGAAGGGCTACGACCAAGCCTGAGTCGCCCCCGACCCGGGCGAGGCCCCTGTCGTAGAATGCGATTTCCGCCTCGCTCGTTATTTCACAAGAGCATCATCCCGATCGCCACAAGTATCATTCGATACTACGCTTGTGGCGAAACAGCATGACCGCGGACCGCCCGAAGGTCTCCCTGGTCGCGCGGACCGTCCGGAGCCCCGTACAGAGCATCCTGACGCGTTTTCTGCTCGAGACACAACCGACCACTAGCACTAGGTTTATGGATTCAGTCGCCAAGCGGCTGCACTCCGCTTCGCCCGGATCGCCATTCGAGTCGGATGCAGTTCCTCCTCCAGCGGCAACGGCATTCGACCCAGGTTAAGCAACGACTCGACGTAGAAGTCGAAGTAGTCCTTGCCAGGGGCGTCGGTGTTGATGGGGCCGCGGTCCTCGTCGCCGACCACGAGCCGTGTGTGCGCGCCGCCATCGGTGGCCTCGACGAAGCCCTTGGTGCCGAAAACCCGCAGGTGCTCATTCCCCCACCGCCCGAAGCCCTTGGGGTTCAGGTAGTTGGCGATCACGCTCGCGACGCCGCCGTTCGCGAGAGTCATCATGAGGGCCGCAGCTATTCGCAGGCCGCCGCCGGCCACCGGATTGCCAAGCGTGGTCTCGACTCCTTGAATCTCGGCGATCCGTTGCCCCGCCACGTGCTCGACGAAGCGCAGGGCGTGGATGCTCGCCTGCCCGATGATCCCGCCATCCACATCCTCGTCCTGCGGCCGGCCGTCGTGGTACGGATAGGACTTCTGGGCGAAGACCTGGACGACGGTGCCGATGGTCCCCGCGGCCACAAGTTGGCGCATGGCCAGATACGGCTGCTCAAAAGCCGTGCCGGCCATCTCGTGGAACCGTTGGCCCGTGGCCGATACGGCAGCGATGAGGGCGTCGAGGTCCTCCTCGGCCATCGCGCAGGGCTTCTCGGCGTAGACGTGCTTGCCCGCCTCCATGCAGCGGAGGGCATCCGCGGCCTGGTCGCGCCGCCGCGGCGAACAGAGCGAGATGAGTTCGACCTCCTCGTCCTCGATCAACTGGTCCAGGGACACATAGTGGCGGATCGCGAGGTCTTCTTTCTCTCCGAACGTGAGGACCTCGGGCGGAAATGCCGCCGTGGCGACGAGTCGCGCCCAGGGGTGGTTCGCCAACAGGCGGTGAATCTGGTGTCCGTTGGCGCCGTAGATGCCGACCCCGAGCTTCTCAGCCATCCCCGTGTCTCCGTGCTTGCCTGCTGGAAAAACGCGCCCGAGCGATTATACTGGCTGTCGTTGCCTTTCGCCATACGGAGCCGAGGAGAAGGCCCATGAAAGCGTTCGGTCGTCTGCCCGTGGCCGCTGCGATCGCGTTCGCCTCGATTCACGCCGCGCTCGGGGCCGCATGCACCGCAACGTTCCAGCCTGACATCAAGGCTGGCCTGTTGACAGTGGACATTTCGAGCGTACCCCGCGACGCGACCATCTTCCGCGCCGAGCTGGTGCTGAGGCTGGTCACCGGCTTCACACAACGCTCGCTGGCGCAAACCAATGTTCACATCGAAGGCGAGACGATTCGCGGGGCAGAAGCGCCCCGCCTACAGTTCGTCGCGCCCCGCTTCGCGGGGCTCGACGCGCTGGAAGCCGTCCAGGCCGCGCACAAGGCGGGCAAGCCGCTGACGCTCAAGATCGTCTCCACCGCGGCCGGCGTCTCGCACCTCGAAGTCTCCTACGTCGGTGGCAGGCCCAGGACTGAGGCGATCCCCGCCGCGACAGGCGTGCAGGCGGTCCACCGCAAGGGCCAGACGCTCATCACCTTCAGCGAGCCAAGGGTGGAGCCCATCCCCGAGTTCAAGACCGGCGCCGACGTGAAGGCGTTCACTGGCGACTTCGCCAAGAAGCACCCCGGCCTTGCGCTCCGCATCTGGCGGAGCGCCGAGAAGATCACGCCCGAGACCATTGCCAAGGCCAGACTGGTCGGCGAGTGCGGCTTCTTCTCGTGCTGGAACGCGACCTATCACCAGGATGAGACGGGGCGGAAGCCGCCAGTGCTCTACCGTGTGTCCGACCTCGGCGAGCCGCTGGCCTGGGGCACCGGCGTCTACGCGCATAACCCTGCCGAGGCGGGCAAAGCCTTCTACGCAGTGACAGTGGCCGTCAACGGCGAGGAGGACTTCTCGCAGCTTGCGGCCGCCGCCGAGCCGGTCGAGGAGGTCGTCGGCCAGGGCGAGCCAGTCCTCCAATGGATCGAAGAGCCCGACCCCAAGGACGGCTGGCAGTACCGCCGCGGCAAGATGGCCCGCCTCATCTACACCCGTTGGGAGGCCTGGCCGCACTCCTCGGTGCCGAACAACCCGATTGACTACCTGGTCGTCCTGCCCCTCCAGCCCAAGCCCGAGAGGCCTGGCGGCGAAGCCGAATATAACTCGTTCCGCGTTGACCCCGCGCCGGTCGGCCTCCACCTCCACTGCTGGGGCGGGAGCCTCAACGGCGGCTACGGCTGGTGGTACAACGCCCACAGAGGCGCAGTGCTCATCGCCTCCAACCAGATTCCCTACGACTGGTGGACCGGCTACCACGAATCGCGGGGGACCGCCAAGAGCTTCGGTGACGGCCACGTGCAGCCCTTCACGATGAACCGCATGTTCGCCTTCCTCGACTGGGCGGCCAAGCAACACGCCGAGGCGCCCGAGAAGGTGCGGGCTCTATGGCCGAGGCTCGACCTCACGCGCGTCTTCACCGCCGGCAACTCGATGGGCGCCTCGGGCGCGCCCATGTACGCCATCCGCCACGGCGACCGCATCGCCTGGGCCATCGGATGGGTGGGCATCCACGTGCCCGAGCTCAGCCCGGGCTTCAAGGGCTCTTATGAGAACAGCTATGGGAGGCGCGACCCCGCCATCACCATGCCCGACGGCAAGACCTCGCCGTGGGACTACTTCAGCGACGTGTGGTGGATGAAGCAGAATCCGAAGGCCGAAACCGGGCTGATCATCGCCTCGAACGGCAAGAACGACGGCGGCATCGGCTGGCCGCAAGCCGTCCAGTTCGCCCGCACCCTCCAGGAGACGCGGCGGCCACACATCTACAACTGGGGCCTCGGCGGACACGGCACCCGCACGATCATCGGCTCCAACTTCGACCAGGATGTCCGCACCGACCAGAGCCTCCCCGCCTTCACCAACTGCTCGCTCGACGACAACATCGGCACCGCCACGCCGAAACCCAAGGAACAGCTCGAGGCCGAGCAGAAGCAGCAGCAGGACGAGGTGGCCGCCAAGAAGCGTCGCGAGGTCATCGTTGACCCTTACGACGGCGACCCGCAGGGCGCCTACAACGCCTGGCTCCGCTGGCGGACGGACGACATCGTGGACACCGTCGACGCCTGGGAACTCACCGTCATCCTACTCGACAAAGCGCCCAAGGACGCCTGCACCGTTGACCTCACCCCCCGCCGCCTCCAGAAGTTCCGCACCCCCAGCAGCGCCAGGTTCGCCTACACCGTCACCGAAGTCAAGAGCGGCAAGGAGCTCGCCTCAGGCGCCGCCACTGCCGACGAGCACGACCTCCTCACCCTCAAACAAATCCCCCTTGCCAAAGGCGAGAACCGCGTCAAGGTCCTCCTTTCGCGCTAAGGACTCGCCACTACGGAGACTCGGCAAGCACCGAGACGAGACAGATGAACGACCTTGAGCGATTCCGGGCGTGCATGGAATACCAGGCGGTGGACAGGGCGCCGTTCTGGGACTGGGGGGCGTGGCCAGAGACGGTCGAGCGGTGGAAGACGGAGGGGTTCGATCCCAACCGCCATCCAGCGGCCATCTGCGACCAGAGGCACTGGGTCGGCCACTGGTTCTTCCCCAACCCGCCCTTCGAGCGAAAGGTGGTCTCCGAAGATGCCGGCCACGTGGTCTACGTGAACCACGAGGGCATTCTGATGATGGAGCGGCGCGACCAGCCCTACAGCTCAATGCCGCAGTTCCTCAAGTTCCCCGTCGAGACCCGCGACGATTTCCGCCGCTTCTGGCGCGACCGGATGCGGCCCGACCCCGTTGCACGCATCGGACCCGACTGGCGAGAGAAACTGGCCGCAATGCGCGCCCGCCCCGTGCCCCTCATCATCATCTCCGACCGCTGGGGCGGGTTCTTTGGGCCGCTGCGGAACCTCGTCGGCGTCGAGCGCCTCTGCACCCTCTTCTACGACGACCCGGCATTCGTCGAGGAGATGATGGATGCGAACGCCGACTTCGTCATCGCCCTGATGGGTCAGGTGCTCGACGTCGTCACGCCCGATGCCTTCGGCCTCTGGGAGGACATGGCCTACAACCACGCCCCGCTGGTCTCGCCCGCGATGGTGCGGCGGTTCATGCTGCCCCGCTACCGCCGCGTGTTCGACTTCGTGAGGTCGAAGGGCGTGAAGTATGTCGGACTGGACAGTGATGGACAGGTTGACGCCCTCATCCCTGTGTGGCTGGAGGCGGGGCTGAACTTCCTGTATCCGTTCGAGGTTCAGGCTGGTATGGACGTTGTGGCGGTGCGGCGGAAGTACGGCCGCGAGCTGCGGCTCTGGGGCGGGATTGACAAGCGGGCGCTGGCCAGCGGCCCTGCCGCGATTGACGCCGAGCTGCGCCGTGTGGCGCCCCCAATCGCCGACGGCGGCTATATTCCCCACACCGACCACTCCTGCCCGCCCGACATCGCCTTCGCCCACTATCGCTACTACCTGTGCAAGCTCCGCGAGGCGTGTGCGCGGGCGGCCGGCTCCCCGACTTGACGCAGCGCGGCGCGTGCGCTAGACTTCTGCGGGTGCGTTCTTCCCGAACACCTGTCCGCGCAAGCGTAGAAACATCTGATACATAGGGGGACAACGGTGAAGAGAGCCGCAGGCCTTGCACTGTGCGCCATCTGCTTGGGCATCGGCCTGTCCAACTGCGTCAAGCAGAGGCAATTCCCCGAGGCCCTCGACCCGGCCGTCGTAGAGGCCGAAATCGTGCGGGCCAAGGGCATCGATCTTGCCAAAGCCAACCCGCCAGCGGAGGCCGTAGCCCCCACGCCCGTGCCGCCCAAGGAACCCACCATCGCCATGGCCGAGCCGCCCAAGGAGCCCGTCGCGCCCAAGCCCGAGCCTCTGAAGGAACCCGTGGCGCCCAAGCCCGAACCGCCTAAAGAGCCGGTCGCGCCCAAGCCGGAGCCTCCGAAGGAACCCGTGGCGCCCACGCCCGAGCCACCCAAAGAGCCGGTCGCCCCCAAGCCCGAGCCTCCGAAGGAGCCCGTGGCGCCCACGCCCGAGCCACCCAAAGAGCCGGTCGCCCCCAAGCCCGAGCCTCCGAAGGAGCCCGTGGCGCCCACGCCCGAGCCTCCGAAGGAACCCGTGGCGCCCAAGCCCGAACCGCCCAAGGAGCCGGTCGCCCCCAAGCCCGAGCCTCCGAAGGAGCCCGTGGCGCCCAAGCCCGAGCCTCCGAAGGAGCCCGTGGCGCCCAAGCCCGAGCCGCCGAAGGAGCCCGTGGCGCCCAAGCCCGAGCCGCCGAAGGAGCCGGTCGCGCCCAAGCCCGAGCCTCCGAAGGAGCCCGTGGCGCCCACGCCCGAGCCGCCCAAGGGCGTGCTCAAGGGCGGACTGTTCCTGGTCTCGCCCTCACTACGCAAGACCTACGCCGCCGGCGAGCGGGCTGAGGTCACCCTCGTCGCCCTGGTCGAGGGCGATATTCCCATGGCGGCCGCGACTCTGACGATGATGGGCCCACAGGGCGAGTCCTGGACGGCGACCGATGCTCTCGGCCCGCTGTCGGCGGGCCGCCACTCGGTGACGTACGGCATTGACACCGCGTGTTTCGCGCCCGGCTCGTACAAAGTGCGCGCCAGCCTGGGCGAGGAGAAGTCGAACGCCCAGGACCTCGTCATCGCCCCGTCCGTTCCCGCCACTCACTTTACCCTGGCAGGCTGGTTGCCGAAGCCCCCGAACAGCGAGATGGATGCGTCGCGCTGGAGCAGGTTCCTCGGTCTCAACACCGTCTTGGTCGAGGACCGCTCCGGCTGGGGCTCGGACGGCACGCAGACGATGGACACCGCGTTCACGGCCACGAGTCGCGGCCTGCGCGCCTTGCCCGACGCCCGCCCGATGGAGCACGGCTGGGCCGCGCCGCCCTTCGTACGCACGGCCGATCTCCTCACCGCCGCCGGCCTGCGATGGGTGAACGCCTGCGCCGTGAGCGGCGGCCGCCAGGGCCACCTGATGCCCGAGCGCGAGTTGGCCGACCCCGAGGTGGTGAAGGGCGCCGTCCACCGCGTCCACCAGCGCCTCCTGGCCGAGCGCCGCTTCCGCAACTTCGCGGGCCTGCTCTTCACAGACGAGTCCCTGTTGCCCCGCGTCGGCGCCACCGAGGCGGCCACGCCGTTCGGCGTGCCGAGCCAGCTTGCCGCCTACAAGAAGTTCACCGGAGCCAAGGACGTCCCCTGGCAGCAAGGCTCGCAGAAGTGGGACGAGTGGTACCCCTTCCTGATGTTCCGCGCCGGCATCCTGGGCGAGGCGCTCGCCGCCTGGTCGTCCGCCGCGCGCGAGGCGGCCCCGCACGCCCTGGCCACCTCGTTCCTCCACTCGCCCACGGACCTCGCCGACGGCGCCTATCCGCCGCTCCAGGCCCGCGGCCTGCCCCTTATCACCACCACCGCTTCGCCCACGGGACCGGCCGGCATGATGATGCCGGCCATCGCGGTGGACCTCCAGCGGCTGGGCCACCCCGGCAAGCCCCTCTGGTACATGCCGCAACTCGCCGACGACGCGGACCTGGATGAACTGCGCACGGCTCTCTTCCTGGCCGTCGCCCGCAAGGTGGACGGTCTGGTGTATCCGAAGACCCTGGACTACCACCTCGACCGGCCCGCGCTCGGCGGCGCCGCGATGGACGTCCAGACCAACGTCAGCAGCGTAAACACGCTCCTGACCCGACTGGGCGACTTCCTGCTCGCCCTCGAGAAGCCGCGGGACGATGTGGCCATCCTCTACTCGGTCACCGAGCACATTGATCGCATCGGCCGCGACCCGGTGAAGAACCCCGTCGCGCCCGCGTATCCGTGGACTCTCATCTCCGCCTACGATGCGTGCCTGATGGCTCACTTCCCGGCCACGTTTCTCGCCGAGGAGGAGCTGCTGAGCGGCGGCAAGCTGGGCTGCAAGGTGATCCTGGTGGTCGGCCTCAACCGCCTGCGGCCCGAGGTCCAGGCGCGCCTCGAGCAGTTCATCGCCGCCGGCGGCTCCGTGCTCACCGACAGCACCACCACAGTGGCCATCCAGGGTGCGCGGCCCCTCGGCATCGAGTTCCCCGACCTCAACGCGTACGCCGCCGAGATCAGCACCACGGGCAGCGACGGCAAGACCGATCCCGCGCTGGCGCTCCGCGATCTCGCGGTCCACACCAAGCTGCTCTACCCTCTGCTCGGCCAGTTGCGCACCGAGCTCAAGCAGTGCATCGAGCGCGACTACACGTCGGCCGATCCCGACATCATCGTCTGCGATCAACGCTGCGGAGGGGGGCGCTACATCCTCCTCGTCAACAACACCCAGCGGCCCGACCTCTACCGCGGGCTGAAGTGGGAGCTGGCCGCGGCCCAAACAAAGGTCACCTTCCGCGAAGGCAACTACACGGTCTACGAGGCCACCGAGGGCCGCCGCCTCTTCCCCTTGCGCGAGAAGGGGCACCCCACCCTGGCTCTCATCCTGCCGCCGGGAGCCCTTCGCATCTACGCGCTCCTGCCCGAGGCCATCCAGGGGGTGCGGATCAGCCGCGCCAGCCTCGGCCGCGACGGTCTCAGCCTGGCGGCGGCCGTGCATGGCGAGGCGCGCTCGGTCTTCGGCGGAGCCAAGCCCCTCAATGCGGCCGTGCCGATCGAGATCACCATCGCCGACCCCGCTGGCATCGAGCGCCTGCGATTCTACCGCGCCCACACGCCGGCCGGATACCAGGAAACCCTGCCCTTCCCCCAGACCGGCGCGGCAGGCCGCTGGACGGTCACCGTGCGCGAACTCCTCAGCGGGCAGACCGCGAGCGCCACGTTCCGCACGGGCGCCGGCGCGCCGTCCTGGGCCACCCGACGCGGCCCCCTGGCCGTCTATGACGGGGAAGCGGTGAACGCCCTCCTGCGCTCGAGCGCGCCCCTGCTCCTCGTCGCCGGCACCGAAGAGGAACTTGCGAAGGCCGAGACCCTGGCCGCCGCGCTCCGCGCCCAGCAGCGGGTCGCCGAGGTGCAGCTCGCCGCCCCGCTGGCCAAGCCACGCGCCCTCACCAAGGAGCAGGCGGCAACTTATGTAAGCGCCGCGCCCGACAATGCCCCGACGCCAGACATCCGGCAGCCCGCCATTCTGCTCGGCGAGGCCGCCACCCATCCGCTCATCCAGTGGGTGCACAACTCGGGCGTCCTGCCCCGCACGGTGACCCCCGATTATCCCGGCCCCGGCGGCGCGCTCATCGCCAGCGCGCTCTCGGCCTTCGAGCCGGGGGTGCCCGTCGTCGTCGCCGCCGCCTCCGACGCCGCGGGCGTGGACCGCGCCATCGAGGCCCTGCTGGCGGCCTCGCGCGGCGGCGCACCGGCCACGGCATGGACGCCCCTCGCCCCCTCGCGCCCCGAGGCCGTTGCCGGGGCGGCTCCGCGTGCGCCCAGGGCCGAGCAGCTCGCCGTGAGCTGGCAGCACCGCGGCACCGACGTGCCCGTCTGCTCGGCCGTGCCCATCCAGGGCAACGACGCAACCGTCGGCTTCTACGACGGCATGGTCCTCTCCTTCAACTCGATGGGCAAGGAACTGTGGCGCCGGCGCTGCGTCACCCGCACCCGCGCCGTCGCGCGCAGCGTAGACGGCGTCTGGGCCGCCCTCGCCGGCTTCCCGGAGGTGCGTCTCGTGTCGGCCCAGGGCCGCCTCCAGTTCGAGGTGGGCATGGAGGAGACCTATTACAGGGCAGACTACACGGCCCTCGCCATCACGCCGGACGGCACCCTCACCGTGGCCGGCACCCGGCGCGGCGAGGTGCTCGGCTACGACCTCCAGGGCAACAAGGTCTTCGCAATCGGAGAGAAGGATGCCGACGAGCAGAAGGAGGGCTGGCAGTCGCGCCTCGGCTGCATCAATGCGCTGAACATCGCGCTCCGGACCGGCGTGATCGTGGCGGGCGGCGAACTGGGCACCGTGGCCCTTGACCCCAAGGGCCAGGAACTCTGGGCATCGGCCGATCTGAACCGCGTGACCTGCATCGCCAGCAGCCTGGGCGAGGAGCAAACCGTGGCCGTGGGCAGCCGGACCGGCGTCGTGGCCTGCGTGAGCGGCGGCACCGTGCTCTGGCGCAACCAGGCCGACAGCTATATCACAGCGGTCGCCTTCCGTGGCGACACCCAGGAGGTCTTGGCCGCCTGCCTCGACGGGACGGTGACCTGCTACGACAAGAACGGGAAGGCGCTGTGGACTCACCGCGCGTCGCAGGGCTTCCGCTTCGTGGCCTCGTCGGTGGACGGCTCGGTGGTCGCCGCCGCCGAGCTCACGGGCAAGGCGGTGCTCTTGAGCAAGGCGGGCGCCGTCATCGCCGAGACACCCAACCTGGGCTCGGCCATCACCGCCATGAGCCTGACGTCCGATGGCCAGTACCTCATCGTCGGAACGGCGGCCAACGACGTCCTGGCCTTCCGCCACCGCCGCGCCGTCGCGGAGCAGGACGAACTGTAACAGGAGCTTCCGAATGGAGATGATACGCGACGGCGGCAAGACCGTCGTCTGCCCCGAATGCTACGCCCACCTGCACCTGCCCGAGCCGGTCAAGGAGGGCCAGGAGATCGAGTGCCACCAGTGCCGCGTGCTCGTCGTGATCCAGAGGGTCAACGGCAAGCTCACCCCCGTGGCGCGCAAGCCCAAGGACGCCGACGAGGACAAGACCTGGTAGGCCCGGCCGGGGCCGCTCGCTCAGCCATCCGCTGCACGTACAGAGGGCCTGATTCCCGCCAGACGGTGGCCGCGCGTCCATGGCCGCCGACCACGCGCAACCGTACCAAGCCACCCCACGCAGCCATCTTCGGCGATTGACTTTGGAGCGCGCTTGCCTATAATGTGAGTTCCAAGCATTTCGTTTCGCGAGGGAAAGTCGGTGGAACGAGCCAAGGCCAAAGCGGCGGCGCTGATCGAGGCATTGCCCTATCTCCAGCAGTTCCGCGGCCGCACCATGGTCGTGAAGTTCGGCGGAGCCGCCATGAATCCCCAGGGCGACCTGGCCGATATCCTCTTCAGCCTGGTCTTCCTGAGCCACGTGGGCGTCCGCCCCGTGCTGGTGCATGGCGGCGGCCACTTCATCAGCCAGGCGATGAAGGAGCGCGGGCTTCAGCCCACCTTCGTGCGCGGCCGGCGGGTGACCGACGAGGCCGCCCTCGCCATCGTGGAGGAGGTGCTGATTAACAAGGTCAACGCCCAGCTCGTGGCGAAGATCGAGGAACTCGGCGGCAGCGCCGTGGGCCTCCACTCGCGCCACGGCCGGCCCCTCCTCGGCGAGAAGCTCCTCGAGACGGCCGAGGACGGCACGCCCGTGGACCTGGGCCTCGTGGGCCGCGTCTTCTCGGTGCGCACGGCCCTCATCAACGACGTGCTCGATGCCGGCTGCATCCCGGTCATCGCCCCGCTCGCCGTGTCGCTCGACGGCCAGGTGCTCAACTGCAACGCCGACACGGCGTCCTGGAAGGTCGCCGCCGACCTCAAGGCCGAGAAGCTCGTGCTGCTGAGCGACGTGGCCGGCATCCTGCGCGACCGCAAGGACGAGAGCACGCTGATCTCCACCCTCACCAAGGACCAGGCGGAGCGGCTCGAGCGCGAGGGCGTCATCGAGGGCGGCATGCTGCCCAAGGTGGATGCCTGCATCCGCGCCGTCGAGGCCGGAGTCCGCAAAGCCCACATGATCGACGGCCGCATCCCGCACGCCCTGCTGCTCGAGATCTTCACCGACAAGGGCGTGGGCACTGAGATCATCCGGTCGAGAGGCTGATGACCACACAACAAACCGTTGCACTCTTCGAGAAGCACGTTATCGCCAACTACGCCCGTTCGCCCATCGTCGCCGTGCGCGGCAAGGGGAGCTGGCTGTGGGACGCCGATGGCAAGCGTTACCTCGACCTCTTCCCCGGCTGGGGCGTGAACGGCATCGGGCACTGCCATCCGCGCGTGGTGGCCGCGGTCCGCGAGCAGGTTGGCAAGCTCATGCACGTTGCCAACGTGCCGTTCTATATCGAGGAGCAGGGCCGCCTGGCGGAACTCATCGGCACCTGCTCCTTCGGCGGCAAGACCTTCTTCTGCAACAGCGGCGCCGAGGCCAACGAGGCGGCCATCAAGCTGGCCCGCCGCTATGCCGCCGATCAGGCGGCCGCCGGCTCGCACCCCGTGCGCTACAAGGTCATCACCGCCTACAACTCCTTCCACGGCCGCACCCTCACCACGGTGGCCGCCACGGCGCAGCCCAAGTACCACGCCGGCTTCTACCCCCTGCCGCCGGGCTTCGTGCACGTGCCCTACAACGACGCCGACGTGGTGGCCAAGCTCATTGACGCAGAGACCTGCGCCGTCATGGTCGAGCCGATCCAGGGCGAAGGCGGCGTGAACGTGCCCTCGGACGGCTACCTGCCCGCCCTGCGCAGGCTGTGCGACGAGCGCGGCATCCTGCTGCTCTTCGACGAAGTGCAGACCGGCGTCGGCCGCACGGGCAAGTGGTTCGGCCACCAGAACTGGGGCGTCGAACCCGATATCATGAGTCTGGCCAAGGCCCTCGGCGGCGGGCTGGCCATCGGCGCCATGGTGGCCAAGCCGCACATTGCCAAGAGCCTCGTGCCCGGCACCCACGCCTCGACCTTCGGCGGCAACCCGATCGCCTGCGCCGCCGGCATCGCCACCTTCGAGGCCATCCGCGAGGAGGGGCTCCTCGAAAACGCTGTCCGCATCGGCGACCGCATCAAGAGCCGCATGAACGCCGCGGCGAAGAAGGTCGGTTTCATCCGCGACGTGCGTGGGCTCGGCTGCATGATCGGCGTCGAGCTGGCCAAGCCGGGCGCGGACATCGTCAAGCGCTGCATGGCCGACGGCCTGCTCCTGAACTGCACTCACGACACCGTGCTGCGGATGCTCCCCTCCATGGCCGCCACCGAGGCCGAGATTGACCTCGGGATGGACATCCTGGAGCGGGCGCTGCTGGCAACCGCTTGAGAGGCCACGTCTTGGCAACTAAGGGCACCGCGCGAGCCGACGGGCGCCGGCCTGACGAACTGAGGCCGGTGAGGATTCGCCGCCGTTACACCACCTCGCCCCACGGCTCGGTGCTCATCGAGATGGGGGCGACCCGGGTGCTCTGCACAGCCATGGTCGAACAGGGCGTGCCGAAGTTCCTCTTCAACAGCGACCAGGGCTGGCTCACGGCCGAGTACGGCATGCTGCCCGGCTCCACCCCCACGCGCAAACCGCGCGAGACGGGCACGAATGTGGACGGACGCAGTGTGGAGATCCGCCGCCTGATCGGCCGCGCCATGCGCGCCGCCGTCAACCTCAAGGCATTCGTCGGCCACACCATCTGGCTCGATTGCGACGTGCTCCAGGCCGACGGCGGCACCCGCACCGCGGCCATCACGGGCGCTTACGTCGCCCTCGCCGACGCCGTGGCCTGGATGCGGCGGCAGAACCTCACACGCGCCGAGCCCCTCACGGCCATGGTCGCAGCGATCAGCGTGGGCCTCGTCGGCGGACAGGCCGTGCTCGACCTGCCGTACGCAGAGGATGCCGCGGCCGACGTGGACATGAACATCGTGATGACCGACCGGGGCGACTTCATCGAGGTCCAGGGCACCGCCGAGCACGGGGCATTCGGCGAGGCGGCACTGGCCGGCATGCTGGACCTGGCGAAGGGTGGCATTCGACGGCTCTTTGAGTTGCAGACCCAGGCTCTCCGCTGGCGGAGCACGCCGTGGGCATGAGCAGCGCCCGACGCGTGATCGTGCTGGGCAGCAGCAATCCGGGCAAGCTGCGCGAAGCGCGCGCCGCGCTCGCCGGGCTGCCCATCGAGTTGCGCGGCCTGGCCGACTACCCCCAGGCTCGGCCGCCCGAGGAGACGGGCCGCACTTTCGCCGAGAACGCCCGCCTCAAGGCAACCGCGTTGGCGAGGCAGCTCGGCGCCTGGGTGCTGGCCGACGACTCGGGCCTGTGCGTGGACGCGCTGGGCGGGCGCCCCGGCGTTCGCTCTGCCCGGTACGCCGGCCCTGACGCCACCGATGCTGACAAGGTGGCCAAGCTCCTCGACGAGTTGAGGGGCGTCGAGGACGCACAGCGGACCGCCCGCTTCGTGTGCGCCCTGGCTCTGGCCTCACCCCATGGCCTGCTCCTCGAAGTCGAGGGCGCCTGCGAGGGCCGCATCCTCTCGGAGCCGCGCGGCTGCGACGGCTTTGGCTACGACCCTGTGTTCCTCTATCCCGAACTCGGGATGACGTTTGCGGAGATTCCGCTGGAGCGCAAGAACTCGGTGAGCCACCGCGGGCGCGCCATCGCCGCACTGGCTCGAAGACTCCCCGAGCTGCTGGAGAGGCAGGAGGCCGACATGAGCACGCATTTCGTGGGGATTGACCTGGGGGGGTTGAACATCAAGGGCGGCGTGGTGACCCGCGAGGGCAAGGTGCTGAGCTTCGACAGCATCCCCACCGAGGGCCAGAAGGGGCGCGACCACGTGCTGGACCGCATCGCCCTGCTCGTCGAGCGCGTGATCGAGCAGTCAGGCCTGCCGCGCACGCAGATTGCCGGCGTCGGCATCGGCTCGCCCGGGCCGCTGAGCATCGCCAGGGGCCTCATCTACGAGGCACCCAACCTGCCCGGCTGGGTGAACCTGCCCCTGGCCGCTGAGATCCAGAAGCGCACACACTTGCCCACCGTCATCGAGAACGACGCCAACGCCGCCGCGCTGGCCGAGGCCGTGGCCGGCGCGGGCAAGGGCCTCGACTGCATGATCATGCTCACGCTCGGCACCGGCATCGGCGGCGGCATCGTGCTCCATGGGCGCGTCTGGCACGGGGCCGACGACATCGCCGCCGAGCTGGGCCACGTGTCCATCTGCTATGCGGGGCGGCGCTGCAACTGCGGCACCCTCGGCTGCGTGGAGGCCTACGCCTCGGCGACCGCCGTCGTCAAGCGCACGCACGAGGCCCTCCGCCAGGGCGCCCGCAGCTCGCTCGCTAAGGGTGGCAAGCACGACCTGGCCGCCGTCGCCAAGGAGGATAAGTGCGGCCATATCTTCCAGGTGGCCAGGAAGGGCGACCGCCTCGCCAAGCAGATCGTCGCCGACACCATCGTCTACCTGGCCACGGCCATCGGTAGCTTGATCAACACGTTCAACCCCGACATGATCGTATTGTTCGGCGGCATGACCAAGGCTGGCAGCCAGCTCCTCGTGCCGCTGCGCAAGGAGGTGGCGAAGCGCTGTTTCAAGGTGGGCGCCCGCCGCTGCAAGATCGTCGTGAGCCGACTCGGGGGCCACGCCGGCACCATCGGTTCGGCACTCTCGGCTCTGCAACTGCTGGGGACCCAAGGGGCCTAAGGGACGCGAGCCCGCAACACCGCTATGGCTAAGCACGACGACAAGCCGAACGATCCACGCGCGTTGCGCCGCCAGGTGCGCGAGGTGGCCGACTCGCTCGCCATCGCCTTCATTCTGGCCATGGTCATCCGCCACTACGTGCTCGAGGTCTTCAAGATCCCTACCAAGTCCATGGAGCCCACCCTGCTCGGCGACCCGTGGAGCGGCGACAAGATTCTCGTCAACAAGTTCGCCTACGACTTCCGCGACCCACGCCGGTGGGAGATCGCTGTCTTCAAGTACCCCGTGGACACGACGAAAAACTACATCAAGCGCGTGGTCGGCCTGCCGGGCGAGAACGTGCGCGTGCGCTACGGCGACCTCTACATCAACGGCGCCATCGCGCGCAAGCCCTGGCGTGTGCAGAAGGACCTCTGGCGCCTATGCCCCCACTCCGGCGAGGCCAGGAGCTGGCGCGGCACAGACGGCTGGACGCTCGCCGACAACGACTTCACGGCGAACTGCGGGGGGAACTCCGCCGATGCCGAGCTGGTCTACGAGCGCGAGATCACCGCCTACGACGCCGAGAGCACCACCCTCCGCAGCGGCAGGTCGCTGCCCTACATCCCCACCAGCGACATCATGGTCGAGTTCCTCCTCGTCCCTCGCCGTGCCGCGGGGGCATTGAGCGTGGGTCTGGACATTCTGTCGCCCTCGACCTACAACGGCAGCCCGCGCAAGCTGATGGACCAGTGGGAAGTGACGTTCGCCCTCGACGCCGCGCCGTGCGTGCCGGAGGTGCGAAGGAGCGGCCGCCTCTTCGCCGTCGGCGCCCCGTGCCGCTTCACCTTGGAGCGACCAACCCTGGTGCAGGTGTGCAACGTGGACCGCTCGCTCCTCGTGCGCGTGGGCGACACCGAGGTGGTGCGCAAGGAGTACGAGCCAACGGCCGACGTCTTCGAGTGGGGCGCCTTCACCACCGAGGCCCGAATCCAACTCGCGTGCGCCGGGGCAGAGCTCACGCTCCGCAATCCCGCCGTCTACGTGGACGTCTACTACACCGACAACCCCCATTCCTTCGCCGTCCGCGCGCCGTACCAGTTGGGCGCCGACGAGTACTTCGTCCTGGGCGACAACAGCGTCAACTCGAACGACAGCCGCGCCTGGGAGAAGGTGCCGCGCAGCTATCTGGTGGGGGAAGCGTTCCTGGTGCTCTGGCCCCTGGGCCGCATGAAGCTCGTGCGCTGACCCACCCCAGTCGAGGATTCCCATGCCCCTCCTGCACTGCGAAGACCTGGTGAAGACTTACGGCGGACGCCGCGTGGTAGACAAGGCCAGCTTCGAGGTCGAGACCGGCGAGATCGTCGGCCTCCTCGGCCCCAACGGCGCCGGCAAGACCACCTCGTTCCGCATGACCATCGGCATGATCCACCCCAACGAGGGCAAAGTGGTCTTCCGCGGCCAGGAGATCACCCGCCTTCCCATGTACCGCCGCGCGCGCCTGGGCATGGGCTACCTCTCGCAGGAGCCCTCGCTCTTCCAACGCCTCACCGCCCGCAACAACCTGCTCGCCATCCTCGAGACACTGCCCCTCAGCCGCGCCGACCGCCTTCGCCGCCTCGACCAGCTTCTCCAGGATTTCGACCTCGTGAAGGTGGCGGGCAACATGGCCGGCAACCTCTCGGGCGGCGAGCGGCGCCGCCTCGAGATCGCCCGCGCCCTCATCACCAACCCCCAGGTGTTCCTTCTCGACGAGCCGTTCTCGGGCATTGACCCCAAGAAGATCACCGACATTCAGAACATCATCCGCCAGCTCCGATCCAAGGGGATGAGCATCCTGCTCACCGACCACAACGTGCGCGACACGCTCCGAGTGACCGACCGCGCCTACATCATTGACCAGGGCCGCATCCTCGCGCACGGCTCGCCCGAAGAGATCGTCGAACACCCCGACGTCAAGCAACGCTACCTGGGCCACGAGTTCACGTTGTGAGCTCCCGGGCTTGCCCTGGCGCCCGGCGCCGCCCCCTGGAGCCTGGAATGCAGGCGAAGCCTGCCATCGCCGTTACGATGGGCGACCCCGCGGGCATCGGCCCCGAAGTCGTTGTCAAGGCCCTCGCCGATGAACGCGTGCGCGCGGTCTGCCGCCCCATCGTCTTCGGCGACGAGGCCGCACTGCGCGAAGCCGCGCGCCGCCTCGGCCTCCGCGCGGACTGGCTGACAATTGAGAGCGACGTTCGTGGCGTGGCCCGCAGGCCGTATCTGGATGGGTTGCCCGCCAGTGCCTCGACAGCCGTCCTCGACCTCGGCGACTGCCCGCCTGGCCTGCTCTTCGCGGGCAAGCCCACGCGCGACGGCGGCTGCGCATCTCTTCGCTACGTCGAACAGGCCGCCGCAGCGGTTCGCGACGGCCATGCCGACGCCCTCGCCACGGCCCCCATCCACAAGCAGGCCATCGTCATGGCCGGCTCCCCCTTCGCCGGCCACACCGATCTGCTCGGCCACCTCCTGGGTGTCGAGCATCCCGTGATGATGCTGGTAGGCGGGCCGCTGCGCGTGGCCCTCGTCACTCACCACATCGCCCTGGCCGACGTGCCCGACGCCATTTCCACCGAAGCCATCGTCGCCACGGCCAGCGTCGTGGACGACTCGCTTCGCTCCCTCTTTGCCATCCCCGAGCCGCGCCTGGCCGTGTGTGGCCTCAACCCCCACGCGAGCGACGGCTCGCGCTTCGGCACCGAAGAGCTGCGGCTCATCGAGCCCGCCGTCGTCCGACTCAGGCGGGCAGGCATCCACGCCCGCGGCCCCGTGCCGCCCGACACCTGCTTCCACCGCGCCGTGAATGGCCGCGAGTTCGACGCCGTCATCTGCATGTACCATGACCAGGGCCTCATCCCCCTCAAGCTCCTGGCCTTCGACACCGGCGTCAACGTCACCCTCGGCCTCCCCATCCTCCGCACCAGCGCGGACCACGGCACGGCCTACGACATTGCCGGCCGCGGAACCGCCTCGCCCAACTCCATGATCGAGGCGATCCTGCTCGCGGCCTCGATGTGGCGGGCACGGGTCAGCGCACAAGCGCGTAATTGAGGCAGCGGCGGCCGGTGCTCATCTGGATGTACTCGGTGGACCGGATGCGGCGGATGATCTCCGCCGCGTCGGCGAAGTCTGGCCGCACGTAGAAGTGCTGCGTGTCATAGGGCGTCTCGCCGAAGACGGCGGCCAGCACGTAACCCCGCCTCTCCGCATACGCCTTCAGCTTCACCGTCATCGCGTCCCACTCGGTGTTGACGGCGGGCGGCACGAGCGGCGAGAAGTAGGCGTGGAAGGCGATCACCTCGGGGTTCTGCCGGGCCAGGTACTCGTCGGTGATGCCGCCGTGGTGGGCGATCCAGGGGTCGTTCAGGCCCCAGGTGTCAATGGCCCGCCACTCGCTGTAAAGGGGCAGCAGGCCCGCCTCGCTGACGGCGATGGTGTAGCCCCTCCCGCGGAAGTCGCGCAACGCTCGCCCCACCGCCGCGTTGCCGTCGGCGTAGAGCACAGGAAGCCGCGACATGCGGTGGTGGTAGGCCAGCACGCTCAGGAATACCGCGCCGCCCACCACGGCCGCCGTGAGACGGCTCCTCGGCGGCAGCGACCGCCACGGCGGCAGCCGCCATTCGGCGAACAGCCCCTCAGCCAGCGGCGGCCAGGCGATGAGGAAGATCGGCTGGATGGCGTACTGGAAGCGCCAGTGGTAATTCATCTCGCTCGATAGCAGCACCCACAGCCCGACGAAGCCCGCCATGGGGATGAGGGCGAAGACTGCTTGCCGAGCGGTCTCGCGCGACCGGAACCCGGCGAGAAACGCCAGCATGAAGGGCAGCGAGAAACGCGCGGCGCCACGCACCGCGATCACCAACCCGTCCCAGTGCAGCGCTCCCCCGCCCTTCTTGTAGAACGGGTTCGGCAGCGGATAGCCGAAGTACTGCCACCGCCAGGCGAAATAGGCGCCCCCCAGCACCGCGAACACGCCCACAAACCAGGCGATCGGTTCGACGGACCGCCGCAGGCCCCGCATGAACACCACCGCAGCGAGCATGAATGCGGCCAGGAACACCCCCTCGGGCCGGATCAACCCCATCACAAGTCCGCTGAGCGCGAACGAAACTGAGGCCCAGCGCGACGACGGACCCTGGGCGAGGCGCGTCGCCAGCATCCACGTGACGCACGCGAAGAGCGCGAAGAACGGCGTGCCGAAGCAGGCCGACGTATAGGCCAGCCCCGGCCCGACCGCCAGGTAGGCCGCCGACAGGGCGGCCATCCACTGGCGCGACCCGTGAAGCCGACGCACCGCCTGGTAGACCAGAGCCACCGTCAGCAAGTGCGAGGCGAGGCACAGCCCGCGCACGGCGTCCTGGAGCGGCACCCCCAACCGATGCAGGCCGGCCACGGCGAGCATGAAGAGGAAATCGGTCGCGCCATCCACGGGCGCCTCGCCGACATTCCACACCACGCCGTGGCCCTCCGCCACGTGCTTCGAGTAGCGCATCAGGATCGCCGCGTCCTCGAACGGCTGCGGCGCCCACACCACCAGCGCCGGCCCATAGGCCGCCGTCAGGCAGACAATCAGAATCGTGAGGAACCCGTCGTGCCGCATGCGCTTCTCCGCACTGGCCTCTAGGAGCCTGTCCAAGAATCCGCGTGGGACTGCGACGCCCGCGATTCTGGCCGCAGGCTAGGAGCACGGAGGAGGCGATGCAACGGAGAGCATCGCTGACGACGTGCGACAACGCCTGCGGCCAGAAGTCGCGGCGTCCCTTCGGGTTGCGGCGGCAGCGGAGCGTCTGCCGCGTTGCGTCTCCTCAGCGATGCGCTCCGTAGCATCGCCTGCGGAGCCGCGCCTTGCAGACGGCCCGCTGGCGCCGGCAACGCAGCCCACGGGGATTCCTGGACAGGCTCCTAGGCTAACGATTCGGGCGGAAGATGCAAGGGGGGAATGGTTCGACAAGGCGACGAAGGCGTGAGGTGCAAGACCGGAGGCTCCTCGTCCCCATCCATCCCATCCGTCCTCCCTGCCCGGCAAGCCCTCTGGTTTGACTCCATCTGCGCGCGCTCCTATAATGCGGGCCGCCTCTTGGAAAGGAAGCAGGGCCCATGCGAATCCCGTTTGTGAAAATGCACGGATGCGGGAACGACTACGTCTACATTGACTGCCGCGAGCGCGAGTTCCCCGACCCGGCGCGCCTCGCTGTGCGCTTGAGCGACCGGCACTTCGGCGTGGGCGGCGACGGCATCATCCTCATCCTCCCGTCGGCCCAGGCCGACTACCGGATGCGGATGTTCAACGCCGACGGCTCCGAGGCCGAGATGTGCGGCAACGGCATCCGCTGCTTCGCCAAATACCTCTATGACCGCGGCCTGGTGAAGGGCGACGAGGCCCGCATCGAGACCGGCGCCGGCATCCGCATCGTGCGCATCACTGCCGAAGGCGGCAAGGCACGGCGCGTGCGGGTGAACATGGGCGCCCCACGCCTCGAGCGGAGCCAGATTCCCATGCAAGGGCCGCCCGGCCAGGCCCTCAACGACGAACTCTCGATCGATGTCCCAGGCCAGGGCCCTCTCTCCTTTCGCTTCACCGCCGTGTCCATGGGCAACCCGCACTGCATCATCTACGTGGATGACACGGACCGCTACCCCGTAGCCCTCTACGGCCCGCTCATCGAGAACCACCGCCTCTTCCCCAGGCGCACGAACGTGGAGTTCGTGCAGGTGCTCTCGGCCGGCGAGGCGAAGATGCGTGTGTGGGAGCGCGGCTCGGGCGAAACCCTCGCCTGCGGCACTGGCGCATCGGCCACGTGTGTGGCCGGCGTGCTCAACCAGAAGACCGACCGTGTCCTGCTCCTCCATCTCCTCGGCGGCGACCTGGAGCTCGAGTGGGCTGCCGATGGCAACGTGTACCTCACCGGCCCCGCCGAGCAGGTCTTCGAGGGCGTGGCCGAGCTCTAGCGCCGGAACCGCCGATGGCCAGACGCGCTGTGCAGTACTATCGCGCTGAGCCGCCCCCCGAGAGCGAGTGGGAGCGAGACTTCGCCACGATGGCCCGCTCGGGTTTCGAGGGAGTCGTGCTCCCGGCCCCCTGGGAGGGTCTGCGAAACCAGGCGGCGTTGTCGCGCCAAGCCGCGCTGGCGGCACGGTGCGGACTGCGCGTTCTCGTGACCCCAACGTTCCGTGCCCGCGCCGCGCGGCCCGACGCCGCTGAGCTGCGCTCTTGGGCGAAGGATGTGGCTGAAGTATCGGACAGCCTGACCGTTCTGCTCGTCGCGCGGGTCGGCGAAGCGCCGCCCTGCGACGCCGGCAACATGGAATGGGGCTTCGAAGCAAACGGCTTCCTGCCCCACCGCGTGGCCGACCAAGCGGTCGCCTTCGCGCGGCACAGGCCCTTCTGGGTCGTCGGCCTCCCAGCCCACACGGCCGAGCAGGTGCGGCTCCAGGCATGGAGCAGCCTGGCCGTGCCTGGCGCCTCGCTGGTCTACGAGGCCTGGCGTCCGGACCTCCAGGCGGGCCTGGGCATCCGGCCCGGCCTGGCGCGGCCCGATGGCGCCCCCAGCCCGCGGCTCGAGGAGCTTCTGAGCTTCGGCCGCTTGCTCGCCCGCCACCCCGATCTGGCGACTGCAAAGCCCTTCCCCGCGGAGGCCGCCGTAGTCGTCGTGCGCGAATCCGAGCGATTCTGGGCCGCGAGCGATGAGGGCGCAGGCTCCTACTGGGAGGCCATGAGTGGCGCTTACGAGGCGCTGGGCTCGCGTGGAGCACAGGTGGAGTTCGCGCCGCCCGACGGCTTGGCGCCCTATCCCGTGGCATACCTGCCGATGTCTCTGTCGGTGAGCCCGACCACGGCGGACGCGCTCCGTGCCTACGTGGAGGCCGGCGGCTGCCTTGTGGCCGAGGCGGGCGTGGCGCGCTTCGACGAGCGGGGCGCCACCACGCGCGAGACGCCTCGCCACGGCCTCGTCGCGCTGTTCGGGGCGCGCGCCCTGGATGCCGCTGAGACAGTCTCGGGCGATTCGATCCCCACATTCTCCGGACGGAGGGGGCCCTACCCGTGCTTCGGATGCCGCGAGCCGCTCGAAGCCACAGGCGGACGGGCGAAGTCGGCGTTCGCCGACGGCACAGCGGCCATCGTGGACCACGCGCTCGGGTCCGGCACCACCCGCCTGATCGGCACTTGGCCGGCTCTGGGCTTCGCGCGCACGGGCGATAGGAGCTACGCGCAGGTGATCCTCGACTCACTGGCCCTCGCCAGACTCAAACAGCGGGTCATCACCACAGCGCCCGGGCCACTCGTGCGCCTGATTGCTGGCGCGAGCGGCCTCGGCTTCCTTTGCGCCCTCAACCCGAAGGCCGCGGCGTCGGAAGCCCGGCTGCGCGTGAGCCGGGCGCTCGGGCGGTTCCGCCACGCGCGCGATCTCCAGACCGGCCGGCGCCTGCGCCTCCTCAACAACAGGCTGCGGATGAGGGTCGCCCCTTACGATGGCGTGCTGCTGCGACTCGAGGCGGCCACACCCCGCCGTTGGCAGGCCGTCGCCGGCGCTTGAGCGTTCATCTGCCGACGGGAACTGGGGGCCTGGCCCGGGGCGGGCGCTCGCTGGCTGCGCGGATACGGTGCGCCGCGCGCAGCGCCGCATCGGCCACGCTGGGGTCGCCTTCACCGACGGCGCGGTCGAGGAACGGCAGCGCCTGGGGGTCGCCGATGGCGCCCAGGGCATCGGCCGCGGCGCAGCGCACGCTCGGCTCCGGGTCGCGCAGGAGCCGCACGATCCCGGGCACGGCCAGCCGCGACCGTTGCGCGCCGAGAAACAGGGCGGCTCCCGCCCGTACCGCGGCGTCCCGATGGCCCAGCAACTGGAACCCCACCGCAAGGCCCTCTCCACCCGCGGCTGCGATGGCGTCGCGGACGGCTTCCGCCGTCGGCGGCTCAAGGCCGGTGCCGCGGCGGAGCCTGGCATGGACTTCGATCGAACCAGAGCCCGAGGCCCAGCCGTCGGTGCGCCGGTCGTCGCGCACCAGAGCGGCCGCGAGGCAGCCAACGGCCAGCAGGGTGCAGAATCTCGCAGGCTTCATGGCGGTCGCCGTCGGGCGCCGCGCCGACGCGCCGCGCCGCGTTTCACTCCCGCGGGGCATCGGCGGGCACGAAGTCGAACCTCAGGATCGAGGCCTCGCTGCGCAGCCGCTCGATGAGCTGTTCGCGCCGCCGCTGGCGCTCGTCGGCCTGGAGCTGGCGCTCGATGGCCGGCCGAGCCTCCGCCAGCGACTGGCGGCTCGCGGGCTGCACACCTGCCACCTTCACAATGAGGAAGCTGTCGCCCGACTCGATCGGCTCGCTGAACTCGCCCGGCTTGAGGCGGAAGACTGCCTCGTCCAGCGCCGGGATCAGCGAGCCCTTTCTCATCCAACCCTGGTCGCCGCCCTTGTCGGCGGCGGGCCCTTTCGAGTAGCGACGCGCCAGCAGGGCGAAGTCCTCGCCCTTCTTCAGCTCGGCCACGATCTCCTGCGCCTTTCGCCTCACCGCAGTCTTGTCGCCGCCGAAGTCGGCGGCGCGCAGCATGATGAGCGACACCTGGCGTTGCTCGCGCAGCAGGAAGTCGTCGCGGTGCTTCTCGTAGTAGTCGGCCACCTCGTCGGGGCTGATGGCGCGGGCCGAGTAGAGCGTGGAGAGCATTCGCCCGACCATCAGGTTCTCGCGGATCATGTCGCGGCGGTCTTCGGCCTTGATGCCCGCCTTGGCCAACCGCTCCACCTCGGCGTTGACGGCCTCGGGGGGCACCTCGATGCGCCGGCGACGGGCCTCCAACACCAGCAGCCGGCTCTCGATCAGGGTCTCGCGGGCCTTGTTCCAGGTGGCGCGGTACTCGTCGGGCGAGAGGTCGGGCGCCTCGCGGTACATTTCGGCCACGAGGCCGTCCACCTCGAGCTTTGTGATCGGCTCGTTGTTCACGATGGCGACGATGGAGTTCACCAGGCCGGGCGGTCCTTCGCCCGGACGCTCCAGCGCCACCGCCGGCAGCGCCGCCAACAGCAGGCCGGCTGCCAGGCTTGCTATCCTCAGCATGATCCCTTCCGTCGCACGAGCGGCCGCGGGGCTCCCATGCGGATACTAGCAGATGCGCCGCGGGGTTGTCAAGGCGGTGAAAACGGCTTTGACACACATCCCGCCCCTGCCCTATAATCAGCGAAACGCAGGAGAACGCGCGAGTGAAGAAAGAAGAGGCCGAGAGGCTGGCACGAGCGAGGATCGCGGGACCGGTCCATGGCATCGGTCTGGACAACGACGATGGCCACGTCCGGATCACCAAGATGGATAATTTCCGGCTTCTGGGGGGCTCGCAAGAGACGCACGAGCACATGCAGGAGAAGGCCATCAAGTTCAACGAGCGCCTCAAGAAGCACGAGAAGCGGGTGACCGATCTCTCGGTTCGGCAGTTCGTCGAGCTCGCCGGCGAGGTGGGCATGCTGCCCCACCCCCCCGACAGCGAGAAGGCCGGGTCCGACTAACCCGGAGCCCCGCGCTTGCAGCGGCGGCAGGCGTGCGATAGACTGGAGCGCGTCGCCGACGGGTTCTATCGTTTCATTCTCTCCAGGAGGCAGGCACGTGAGCGAGAAGAAAGGCGTATCGAGGCGGGACTTCATGCAGGGGGCGCTGGCCGCTGGGGCGGCCTTCGGCGCGTTCACGATCGTGGGCGCGACGGCGCGCGGGCAGGCGGGCAAGCCCCTTACCGCGGGCCTCGTGGGCTGCGGCAGCCGCGGGCGCGGCGCGGCCATCAATTTCCTCGAAGCGGGCAAGTTCCTCAACACCGAGGTGAAGATCGCCGCCCTCGCCGACGTCTACAAAGACCCGCTCGAGAAGACCCGCGAGCGCCTGAAGCAGGACGGCCTGGAGATCCCCGACTCCCGATGCTTCGAAGGTTACGACGGCTACAAGAAGCTGCTCGACAGCGGCGTGGACGTGGTGCTGCTGGCCACGCCCCCCGTCTTCCGCCCGTTGCACTTCGAGGCCGCGGTGAAGGCGGGCAAGCACATCTTCATGGAGAAGCCGGTCTGCGTGGACCCCGTGGGCGGCCAGCGCATCATCGCGACGGGTGAGGAGGCCACGAAGAAGAACCTCTCGGTGGTGGCCGGCACCCAGCGTCGCCACCAGCAGGTCTACCTGGCCGGCCGCAAGCTCGTCGAGGACGGGGCCGTGGGCACCATCTGGGGCGGCGCCGTCTACTGGTGCGGCGGCTCGGCCTGGCGCAACGAGCGGCAGCCCGGCTGGAGCGATATCGAGTACATCACGAGGAACTGGATCAATTTCGTGCAGATGTCGGGCGACCACATCATCGAACAGCACGTACACAATATTGATGTGATGATCTGGTTCCTCGGCGCTCTGCCCACCCATGCCGTGGCCATGGGCGGGCGCGCGCGGCGCAAGACGGGCAACCAGTACGACTTCTTCAGCGTGGACTACAATTTCAAGGGCGGCATCCACGTCCACAGCCTCTCGCGGCAGGTCCAGGGCACCTGGAGCCGCGAGGGCGAGGAGTTGATCGGCGAGAAGGGCATCGTGCGCAGCGGCCGCGTCGTTCTCCACTCCAAGGAGAAGCCCAAGGTCCCCGAGTTCCCGGGCCACGACAACCCTTACGTGCAGGAGCACGTGGACCTGATCAACAGCATTGTGAAGGGCAAGCCGATCAACGAGTCGCAAGAGGTGGCCGACAGCACGCTCGTGGGCATCATGGGCCGCATCTCGGCCTACACGGGCCAGGCGGTCCGCTACAGCGACGTGGCCAAACCCGATGGCCAGTACGGCAAGCTGGCGTTCACACCGGCGCCGGAGGACTTCGAGAAGGGGGCGATCCAGCTCCCCGCCGAGGAGATTCCCGTGCCCGGCACCGCGGACGCCTGAGTTTGCGCGATGGCGCAAGCGAGAAGGGGGAGCCTTCCGTAGCAAGCGGGAAGGCTCCCCCGTTCCATGCCCGGCGCGGGCCAGGCGTCACGGCTCGCGGATCTCGACCACGGAGTCGGCCTTCACCGCGCTCTGCGCGACCCGCCGCCGCGAGGGGTAGAACTCGACGGCCACGTCGGCTGCCTCCCGCGCGCCAAGGCCAAAATGCCGCTCGGTAGCCGAGGCGGCGTAGTAGCTGTGGAAGCTCTGCCTGCCCCAGATCGCCACCTGCTCGTGCCCCAGGCGGTTCCGTGTGCCGGCCTCGAAGACCTCGATCCTCGCTCCCGTGGCGGCGCGGTTGCCTTTCGCTCCGAGGAGACGCACGCGGAGCCAGCGCTGCCTCGGCAGGTCGTTGCGGAAGACCTCGACGCCTTTCTCCCTGCCCTCAGGGCCTTTGCCGCAGGTGAGGAGGTCGAGGTCGCCATCGCCCTCAATATCGCCGAAGCACAGGCCCTCGTCCACCGCCGACCACGCGCCCGTGGGCAGGCCCCATGCCTCGTTCATCACCTCGAAGCGTCCCCCGCCCAGCCCGCGGAGAATGTAGACGAAGTGGCGACCGTTGATCAGGATGTCAGGCACGCCGTCGTTGTCGAGGTCCGTGGCCACGGCCCCGCCCCAGTTCGTGTGGGCGAAGCGCAGCCTGTCGCCGCCGGCGATGGCGTCGGGCTTTGCGGCGAATCGTCCCTGCCCGTCGTTCAGGTAGAGGGCGAGACGCAGGGGCGGCTTGGCGCCCTCGACGCAGATCAGGTCGAAGTCACCGTCCAGGTCGAGGTCGCCCACGCCGTGAATGCTCCCGCCTTCCGGGTTCAGCCCCGCCTCGACCGTCACGTCGGTGAAGCGCAGCCCGCCGTCGTTGCGCAGGATGCGCCGGCCGGGCGGGTTGTAGCCACGGCGGGTCACCAGGAAATCGAGGTCGCCATCGCCATCCAGGTCCGCGGGGATCGGGCACGTTTCCTGCGTGCCGACTTCGATGGGCGCGCCGGCGCCGAACGAGCCACCGCCCTTGCCTCGGAAGAGTAGGATCTTGCGGCTGTCGCGCCCCCCCTCGTCGGCCAGATAGTCAGCAATGCCGTCGCCGTCGAGGTCCGCGATGGCGCACGCGCGGTTGAAGTGGTCGAGTGTGCGCGGCCGCGTGAAGTTCCAGGCACCGGGCTGGCAGGCATTGCGGTAGAGCACGCCCCCGCCGTCGTGCCATGAGGCCAGGATGTCGAGCTTGCCGTCCTCATCGAAGTCGTGGGCGAGGCGGATCTCGCCGCCGGGATACGGAATATCGTCGCCTGCGCGCACGCCGCGTGGCACGGCCAGCTTCGGGTCCACATACGTGAAATGCCCCTTGCCGTCGTTGCTGGCGGCAGCGGCCGGCGAGCCGTGGCCGCCGAGGTGCAGGTCGAGGTCGCCATCGCCATCGAGGTCCACCAGATCGATCCCGCTGAGCCACCATATCGGCACAGCGTCGTAGTGCGCTCGGACCGCGGCAGCGACGCCCGACTCCTCAGTCACGTTGGCAAACGGCTTGGGGGGCACCGACGCGGCGCGCAGGGACGCCGCGAGGATCACGCACAGGAGGGCCAAGGGCTTCACGCTTCCGCTCCTCTGCCCGGGCCGTCACGCCGCGGGCGCGCTGCCCTCGGGACGGTGCGCGACGAGGCTCAGTCTTCGCGAACTTCCAGGCCTCGAATGCGGCCATCCGCGGTCAGCCGCACATCGGCGCGAAGAGACTTGCCATCCGCCGTCTTGAGCTTCAATTCGAAGGCGACACGGACTTTATCGTTACGGGCCTCGGTCTGCTTTTCGACCTCAGCGATAGTGGCCCCGGGGCTGACGACATTGAGCAGCTCGGCGATCACCTTGGGCACATCCGCCGCGCCCGTGGGCGCCGTCAGGCGAGTGGACCGCAGGGCGCCTTCGGCGTCCAGGCCGACCTTGAGTTCGGCCTTCTGGTTGCCTGTGACTGTGAGTGGGATCTCGTACTCGCACTCGACCTTGCCGTTGTTGAACCGCGCTCGGCGCTCGCCTTCGCCTATCTTGCCCTCGGGGCAGAGCTTCTTCGCCGTCTCGATAACGACGGCCGGGAGATCGGCTTCGGCCACCGGCCCGTGCGCCTCGCTCTCTTCGAGCTTCGGGGCGCCCTCGGGCGTCGCGTCAATCTCAACCTTGTGGACCTTGCCGCTCTTCATGGCGACCTCGAGGTCGAAGTCAATCTCCTTCAGCTGCCCCTTGTCATCGCGGTCCGCCTCTTTCTTCGCCGCGGTGATCTTGCCTTCGGGGCAGAGCTTCGTCACCGCGTCGGCCACCGCAGCCGGCAGTTCCGTCACAGCAACCGGCTGCGCCCCCTTGTCCTCCGCTGCCTTAGCGCCGTCGCTCAGCGAGACCACCAGACCCAAGGCCAATGCGCCCATCACCCGGCACCTGCTCATGATGCCTGACCTCCTGCAACAAGTGTTTGCCTGCCTGCCCGTGGCGGCAGGCCCCGGAAACTCGCCGCGCCTGCTCGCGGCTCACGGCGTCGGCTTCGTCTCGACTTTGAGCTCGTGGATTGACCAGAAGAGCCCCTCGCTCTTGCCGGTCTGCATGATCTTGATGAAGCGGCCGAAGCCCGCCTTGAGGGGGATCTCGGTCACTGCGCCCTTGCCTTCGCCCTTGGCCACCGGCTGGCCCCAGGCCTTGCCGTCGCGCGAGAGGTAGACCTCGTAGCCGCGCGGGTAGTCGCCGCCCGAGCCTCTGGTGTCGAGCGTGACCTTCGTGACCACCTGCTCGACGGGCAGCTCGATGAGGAACCACTCGCCGCCGGCCATGGCCGCGCCGGTGTCCCAGCGGGTGTCGGCCTTGCCGTCGGTGGCGTTGCCGGCCTTGTCGGAGTTGTGCGAGGCCGAGACTCTCGCGGGGGCCTTCATCGCCTCGGTCACTTTCTTGATGGCGGCCTCGGCCTCGGCCTTGAGGGCCGCGTCGGCCGCGTAGGGCTCCAGGGCTTTGAGCACGGCCGGATGCCGCAGCTCGGCCATCATGGCGAGCACCTGCTTCTTCTCCTCGGCGCGCGTGGTGAGCTTCATCGCCTCATCATAGCGCTTCAGCACGTCCTCGATCGGCCGGTCGCTGGGCAAGGCAAGCATGCGCACGTAGCCGCGCAGGGCCAGCACGCGGTGGGTTTCGTTCTTGGTCTCCCGCACGGTCTTGAGCAGGTCGTCGGCAGGCGCGGCATCGGGCCAGTCGGCCAGGGTGCGCAGCGCGGCATCCTGCACAGAGGCGTCGGCATCGCCCACGGCGGCGCGGACGGCGGCCAGAGCCTTGTCGCCCCCGAAGCGGCCGAGGACGCGCAGGACGGCGGCCTTGCCGGCCGGCGTGGCCTTGGCGAGTGCGGCCACGAGGGCGTCGGCGCGTCCCGCCTCATCCTTGAGGTCGCGGGCCACCGTGAGCACGGCCCGTTCGGCGGCCTTGAGTGCCTCGTCGCCCTTGGCCCTCACGAGCAGCGCGACGAGGGCGGGGAAGGTCTTGTCGTTGGCCAGTTTGCCGATGGCGGTGAACGCCTCGCGGCGAACCCCCTCGTCTTCATCTTCGGCGCACCTGAGCAGTTCGGGCACCGTGTCCTCGGCGCGGCGCGCGGCGAGCGTCTTGATCAGCTCGGCGCGGCCCTTGGCGTCGGCCCTCTTCAGTTCGGCCAGGATGGCGGCGTTCACGCCGTCGCCCTTGAGGACGTTGAGCGAGGCGCGCGCGGCGTCGGCCTCGGGCGCCTTGTCGCCGGCGGCGGCCTTCACGAGCAGCGGCACCACGGCGGCATCGCCCAGCCCTGCAAGGGCCTGGAGAGCGGCTATCCGCACCCGCTCGTCCTGGTGCGAAGTCGCGGCGACCACGGCAGGAGTGGCCGCCCTGTCGCCTCGCGTGGCCAGGGCTTCGAGCACGAGCGCCTGGGCAGCGGGCGCGAGCTTGGGCAGTTCCGCGGCGAACGCCTTGGTGGCCTCGGCGCCCGGCACGTCGCGGATGAACGACACGGCCACGCCCTGCATCGCGGGATCGCCGCTCTGGAGCGGTTTGAGGATGAGGGCGATAGCGTCGGCCCCGCCCACGGCCACCAGGCCGCGCAGAGCGGCGGCTCGGACGCTCTTCGGCTCCTTGTCGCTATAGAGCGGCTCGTAGATCGCCTTTGCCTTGTCCTTCTGGCCCGCGGCAAGATAGGCGTCGGCGCAGCGCAGCCAGCCGTCGGTCACCGTCTGGAGCATCGCACCGCTGGCGCCCGCCCGGGCCGCGGCCAGGGCCTTCGCTGCGTCGTCCCCTGCGATCTTGCCGAGGGCGCGGGCAGCGGCCAGAGCGACGGCGGCATCCGCGTCCTTGAGCAGCTTGACGAGCGCGGAGACTGCCTCGGCATCGCGGCGTTCGCCCACGGAGTTGACAATGCCCACCAGCGTGGCGCCCTTCGTCGTCGCGAGCGCATCACGCAGTGCCTTGCCTGCCTCGGGGCAGGGCATCGGCTGAAGCGCATAGCGGGCCATGTGCGAGAGCTGCTCGTCGGGGAGCAGCGTGGCCAGGGCAGGCACGCTGGCCGCGGTGCCCATCATCATGAGTTGGCGGCACGCGAAGCTGCGCGCGTCGGGGCTGGCTTGCTTGTCTGCCACGAGCGCCGCGAGGTGCTTCTCCAGCTCCCTGCGCAGCGCGGGGTCGCCCAGCGACTCGACCGCCTTGTTGGCGATGGCCTGGAACTCGCCGGTCGCCTCGCCCACCTTGGCCGTACGGATCTTCTGGAAAAGCGCAGGATCCGCCCCGACGGCCTCGCCGCCCACGGCGAGCCACGCTCCGCCAGTCACCCAGCCCATAGCTAACAGGCACGCAAACAATGACGGCATCCGGCGACGCATGAGAGCCTCCTAGCGGCACGGAGTGGAGTTGGGGCACGACAGACAGAATAGCCAAAGCGGGGCAGGAGTCAAGCGGCGTTCGGCCGGGAATCACCCACCTCGCCGACCTCGGCGACGCAGGAGGGCCAGGCCGCCGAGCGCAAGCAGCGTGAGCGTGGCCGGTTCGGGCGAGACGGCGAGGCGCAAGGCCTGCGAGCCGTCGGGCAACTCCACGATGCTCGGCCACCAGATCGGCCCGCCCTGGGCGTCGGCGAAGTCGAAGGTCACCGCCCCGAAGCCCGAGATGCCCCCGGTGGCCGTCAGCACGTCGAAGTAGTCGCCCGGCTGCGGCACAAAGCCGCTCACGAGGTCCACGTTAATCACCCCGCCCAGGACGGCGGTGCCGGGCATGCCGACGACCTCGATCCAGTCGTAGGTGGTGCCCTGGCCCGTGCCGCCCAGTTCGGCGAGCATCGTGCCGCTCTGGACGTAGCTGCCATCCACCAGGAGATGGCCTGGGGTGTTGCCTGCCGAGATGAGCGACCCGAGCGCCACGTCGAGGTTGCCGATCACCGCGCCGTTCCCCGTGAGCGTCTGGCCGGCGGCCAGGGCGTAGACGCCGCCGGCGACCGCCGAGACATCGAAGAAGGCGTCCACGTGGATGATCGAGCTGCCGGCCAGCGAGCCATTGCCAGTGATGGCCAGCGTGCCGCCCGAGATGATTGTGGCGCCGGCATAGGTGCTGGCCGCGCTCAGAACCAGGGTGCCGGCTCCTGTCTTGGTGAGTCCGCCGTTGCGGATCACGGGCGTGATGCTGGTGGTGCCGCTGAGAATATCGAAGACGCGGGTCGCCCCCATGAGGTCGAGGAAGCGCGGGCCGCTGGTGTTGGGGTTCAGGATACTGTTGCTTCCCGTGCCGGTGAAGTCGCCCGCCAGGTTGACCAGAGCGGTGGGCGCGCCGCCGAGCTGGCCGAGTTGCAGGGTGGCGCCGTTCATCGTGAGGCCGCCGGCGCCGATGTGCAGAGTCGTGTCGCCGCTATTGGCGCCCAGCCGCAGATTGCTGGCGCCGCTCAGGCTCATTGCGTTAGCCGTGAGGGAGGCGCCGCTGTTCACGTCGTGCAGGATGCCTGCGGTGATGGTCAGCACCCCATTGACTGTGAGGTTGCTGAGAACGGAGGCGCCTGTCGAGTTGATGGTGACGTCGTCCACCGTCTCGGCGTTGCCTTGGGTGGTGAAGATGGCCGAGCCGTTGACCATGATGTCGGCGGTGTTCGGGATCTGGTGGGCGGCAGCGAGGCTGAGGGTGCCGGCGTTGACCAGGATGTTGCCGCCCACGGCATTGACGCCGGCCGACTTCTGGAGCGTCAGCACGCCGCCGGCCACGGTGGTCAGGCCACCGTAGGTGTTGGCCGCCGAGCCTCCGAGGGTCAGGGAGCCGCTTCCCTGTTTGGTGAGCGCGAGGCCCGCGCCGCTGAGCACGCCGCCATATGAGTAGTTGGCCGAGTTGTTGACCGTGAGCGTGGCCGCCGTGGCGCTGGTGATCGCCTTCGTGCCGCCGGTGCTGTTGAAGGCCAGGCCCGATACGGTCTGGCTGTTGCCATTGAGGTCGAGCGTGGCGCTGTTCGTGTCGCCCTGCCCCATCGTGAGCAGTGTGGTGCTGGGCAGCACATTGGCGGCGCCCATGCGCAGGGTGCCGACCGAGACCTGGGTGTTGCCCCAAACGTAGGACTCGCCCGCCGCGCCCACGACCCAGGTGCTGTTGTCCGTCTTGTTCAGGACGGCGTTCGGCGCGTTGATGCTGCCGGCGATCGTCCCTGTTCCTCCGCCCCCCCGCACGAAGATCGTGCCGGTGAAGCCGCCGAGGCCGGCGCTCAGATCGCCGTTGATCCTGAAGGTTCCGCTCTCCACGTAGAGCTGGTCCAGGCCATTGCCATTCAGGATGACGTCGCCGTTCCACACGTTGTTGCCGCTGCTGCTGCGGAGCGCCGTGCGGTAGTTGCTGGCGTTGTTCGAATTGAGCGTCACCGCGACGCCGTTCACCGTGATGTTGTTCTGAAGCTCGAGTTGCGTGCCGGTGCCGCCGGCCACGGTCGTGTTGAGCACCGTGACGCCCGACGAGCCACTCAGCGCGTTCGAGTTGGTCAACCGGAGCGCGCCGGCGTTCACCGTCGTCGCGCCCGAGTAGGTGTTCGCGCCCGAGAGGATGAGGGTGCCGGAGCCCGCCTTGGTGAGGCCGCCCGTGCCGGAGAGGGTGCCGGCGAAGGTCGTGCTCGAGTTGTCGCCGCCGGCCGTGAGGGTGCCTCCGCCCAGGTACACGTTCGTGCCGGCCACGCCGGCCAGCGAGCCAATCGTCTGGCTGATCCCGTTGAGATCCAGCGCAGCGCCCGCCGCGGACAGCGTCACGGCCGTGCCCGTGGGCAGATACGTCACGTCGGGGTCGTAGAACTGGAAACTCGCCCCGCCGTAGCGGTAGGCAGGGCCGCCGTCCACATTCGTCGGGTAGGTGTTCCCCGGGGGATTCCCATAGCGGCTGGTGCCGATGAAGGTGAGATTGGCGGCTGGCCCTCCATCCACCGGCCCCGCGCTCATAGCGACGCTCATCGTATTGTAGTTCGGGTCCACGTTGTAGCTGTCGCCCCAGACGGTGTAGTTGCCCGGGGCGAGAACGACGGGCGTTGCCAGGGGCACGAAGCGGTAGCCGTAGCTGAGCGCCGCGCCGGTGCCGGCGGGCACGACCGCCGCGGCATAGGTGGTGCCGCCGCCCACCGAGGTGATGTACACGTTGTGGGCAGCCGTGAGCCCATTCACTCCGGCATCGTAGAAGCCCAGGTGCGTGACAGTGATCGGCTGGCCGGCGGCCACCGTGAAGTCGTAGCCCAGCGAGCCGCCCCAGGCCTGGTTCGACGTGGTGTTGTTCGTGATGAGATAGGCCTGGTTCCCAATCCGCAACGTGCCGGCCGACACGATGGTCGCGCCCGTGTACGTGTTGTTGCCCGCGAGGGTGAGCGTGCCGGCGCCGCTCTTCGTGAAGCCGGTGCCCGCCAACGGCGCGGCGAGCGTGGCGTTGACGTTGGCCGCGATGGTGGGCGAGCCCGAGAGCGTGAGCGTGTTGCCGACGCCCGCGATCACATAGTTGCCGGCGCCGGGCGCGTTGAACGTGATGTTGCCCGCGGTGATGGCAGAGCCGAGCGTGACAGTGCCGGCCACGCCCGACGCCGCGCCGAAGATCGCCTGGTCGGGCGTGGCGTTGTTCCAGGTCGCGTTGGCCGCACCCGTCCACCAGTTCGCGTTCGCGGTGTCCCAGATACCGCCCCCGTCCTGCGCGCCAACGGAGCCGGTGTCGGCGTCCCAAGTCAGGAGCGTGGCGTGTGCAGGGAGGACGATGGCGGCGAGCACGAGAGCCAGACGGGCTGCGCCGAGTCTCCTGTGGCTTCGCACCATGGTCGTTCGGTCCTCAATTGACCGGGGCAAGGAGGCGGCAACAGCGTCTGTCACAGTACATGCGGGCTGCGTTCCTGTCAAGCGGCATTCGCACGAGGCATGGGGCAGCCCGGGGCTGCGCCGCGGCGGCGCCGTACCGCTGAGCGCCCCATGACGCAGGAACCCCTCGGACCGCCTGTAGGAAGCACCCTTAGAGCGTCCAGCCTTTCCGGTACTCGCGGGCGATGTACTGGTTGGCCTCGGGGACGTTGGTGACCTTCATCTGCTCGGCATCCCAGACCACCTTCTTGCCTGTGCGGATGGCCAGATTGCCCAGGAGCACCATCTCGGTGAGGGGGCCCGCGTAGTCGGCGAAGTTGGCGCCCGCCGGCTCACCGCCCTTGCAGGCGCGGAGCCACTCCTGGTAGTGGCCGGGCGACCGCGGGATGCTCTTCGCGGGGAGGCTGCTCTTGAGCTCCTGGAACTTGGCCTCCGGCACGATCCGGGCGCCATCGGCGTAGACGCCCGCCAGAATCGTCGCCTTGTCCCCAATGATGAGCTGGCCGCCGATCCCGCCCGGCAGCTTGCGGTCCGGCTCCATGTCCTTGGGTCGAGGCACCTCCAGCTCCTTCGGCCGGCTCTTGTCCTCGTAACCGTCGTTCCACACGACCTTTACGGGCGCCATGTTGCCACGCGCGGGATAGTGGAAGGTGATCTGCGACCACTTGGGCGCCGTCTCGTTGTTGACCGGCGAGCTCACGGCCTCCATCTCCAGGGTCTTGGCCTCGCCGAGCTTGAGCGCCCAGAAGGCCGCATCCATCGCGTGGCACGCGATGTCGCCGAGCGCGCCCGACCCGAAGTCCCACCACCCGCGCCAGGCGAAGGGGTGATAGGCGGGGTGGTAGGGCCGCTCGGGGGCGGGGCCGAGCCACAGATTCCAGTCGAGATGGGCGGGCACCTGGGGTGTATCCTTCGGCCTGTCAATGCCTTGCGGCCAGATGGGGCGGTTGGTCCAATAGTGCACCTCGCGCACCTGCCCCAGCACGCCGCCCCACACCCACTCGCAGATGAGGCGGATCTGCTCGGAGGAGTGCCCCTGGATCCCCATGAGGGTGGCGACCTTGGAGGCCTTGGCCTGCCTGGTGAGCTCGCGGGCCTCGAAGATCGAGTGGGTGAGCGGCTTCTGGCAGAAGACGTGCTTGCCCATCTTCATCGCCATCATCGAGGCCGGGGCGTGAACGTGGTCGGCCGTGGAAACCGTCACCGCGTCAATCTGCTTGTCCAGCTCCTGGAGCATGACGCGGAAGTCCTTGAACTTCTTCGCGTTCGGGTGCGCCTTGAACGAGCCCTCGCCCTTCTTCTCGTCCACGTCGCACAAGGCCACGATGTTCTCGCTCGACACGCCGGCCACATCGCCGCCGCCCTTGCCGCCCACGCCGATGCAGGCGATGTTCAGCTTGTCGCTGGCCGCCTGCTTGCCCTCGCCGCCCAGCACGTCGCGGGACACGAACGTGAAGGCGAAGGCCGATGTGGCCGCTCCGCCCAGAAAGACCCGACGCGAGACGCAACTGCTCTTCAAGTCCAGGGCTCCTTCGCTCCAGAGGAAACGGTGCACGTGATCCTAGATTCTACAGAACTTCGCCCGGCGCCGCAAGCAGGTCTGCCTGTTGCGGGCAGGACCGCTGTCGGCGAACGCCCCGCCTCCATGCTCATCCGCGACGCGCTCTACCACACCCATCACACGTGATACAGCATGGCGCTTTGGCGATCCGGGGGCTTCCGGGGCCGCTATTGCCATGCTGTATCACTTTCCCCCCCCACAGGGATGATACAGCATGGTGAACAGGTTGCAGGAATCCCCCACATGGGCGCCCGCGTGCCCCGCCTCCCGAGACGACACACGTCCTGGCTCCCGAGGGCACCCGGGAAGGCGCCACGCCCGCGCCACACTCCAGCGGCGCCTGTGTGCTTCCCCACGCTCGCTCACAACCCAGGCCGCAGCCCATCCTGTATTGCCACAGGTGGCGATGAGCGACTCGCCTGTCGAAGCCGACCGCAACTGCGCCGCTTGCCGTGTCTTGCGTAGCCGCGAGCGTCCCGCGTGCGATGGTTCTCGACACGCGAGACTCTCGTCGCTGCACGGGAAAATGCAGGCTGATTCGCGGCCGGAGTAGTCCTTGCACGCAGAGGCACAACCGGTACAATGGGGGTCAGAAAGGAGAACCCGCTGCCGTGATGCAAGCTCTCGCCGCACTCACCCTGGCGCTGGCCACCGTGTCCTACTCGGCAGCGCTGGCCGGCGCGCCTCCGGCCGACACGCCCCGGAAACTCAAGGCCGACCCCGGCCAGGAATACTTCCTCTACCTGCCCAAGAACCACGACCCCAAGGCACCCGCCTGGCTGCTCGTGGCGGTGCATGCCGCCAACGGCGACGGCGCCGGCGCGCTTGGGCTCAGCAAGATCGCCGACGAGGGGGGCGGCATCGTGCTGGCCCCGACCTTCAAGGGGGACTTCCAGGACCCTGCCAAAGGGGCCGGCAGCAAGCTCAAGGCCATCCTCAAAGAGGTCCAGGCCGACTTCCGCCTCCAGCCCAAGATCGTCCTCGTCGGCTTTGCCGAGGGTGCCGCCTTCGCCCACCGCTACGCGCTCGACAACGCCGCCTCCGTCCTCGGCTGTGCCGCGCACTCGCCCGACAAGTGGGACGACCCCAGCCCTCGAGCCCGCTCCGTCGCCTTCCTCGTGACGTGCGGGCTGGACGACAAGACGCCCAACCGCATCGCCGAAGCCCAGAAGTTCGCCAAAGCCGCCCAGGACAGGAAGTTCGAGGTCCAGACCCTCTGGCTCAAGGGCGTGGCCCACACCTTCGACGCCCGGGCGCGCGACAAGACCAAGGACTTCTTCTACAAGCTCACCACCGGGATGAACGCCTGGGAACGCACCAAGGCCCGCTCGTGCGTGGCCAAGGCCGACGCCGCCCTCAAGGCCGGCAAGTTCGGCGAGGCCTACGCCGCGGCCAAGGAACTCCTCGACCTCAAGCCCAGCGACGACTACGTCGCCAGGGCCAACGCCGTGCTTCAGCAGGTCGCCGATGCCGGCAAAGAGCGCCTCGCCAAGCTCGACGAGCAGGCCAAGGCGCAGCCCGACGCCGCGGCCGCCGCCTACGAGAAGCTCCGCGAGCAGTTCCTCGGCACCCCCATCGCCGCGGCCGTCGCCGAGCGCCTCGACGCCCTCGCCAACAGGCCGCAGGACCAGCCGAAGCCTAAGGTGACCGAGAAGGCCGAGGCCCCTCCCGAGCCCAACCCCGCCAAGATGCGCAACGACTGCCGCGCCTGGCTCGCCCTGGCCAACAACTTCATCGCCAACAACAAGACACCCGAGGCGCGCGCCCTCCTCCAGAAGATCATCAGCACCTATCCCGACAGCGTCTTCGCCGAACAGGCCAAGGCCAAGCTTGAGCAACTCGGTCCATGAGCACCTGACGACCTATGAGCCGCGCGAGGCGTCGGGCTTCCGCCCCGAGCGCATCGTGCTCACGCGCGGCGCGCTCGGCACCGCGCCGCGCCGGGCCTGGGTCGAGCGACTCCTCACAGTCTACCCCGACGCCGAGCGCCTCGATGTCCTCGACCGCACCCACATGCAAGTCGGGGGCCTCCTGCCCCGGGGCGACGCCGCCCGCCGCGCGGCCGGCCGCCGCATCCTCGTCGTCGGCACCATCGCCTCGCCGCTGCGCCAGTCGCGCGAGCGCGGCATCGTCTGCCCCAACTACCTGCACGTTTCGCCCACGGCCTATTGCTCCTACGCCTGTGCCTACTGTTACCTCGCCGGCTCGTGCTCCACGGTGGTGGCGCCCGTGGCCAAGGTCTTCGTGAACCTGGAGGACGCCCTGGCCGCCGTCGCCCGCCGCGCGCGACACCTCGCCGAGCCGACCAGCTTCTACATCGGCAAGCTCCAGGACGCCCTCGCCCTCGACCCGCTGACGGGCTTCAGCCGCGTGCTCGTGCCCTTCTTCGCCGAGCAGCCCCTCGCACGGCTCGTGATGCTCACGAAGAGCGACTGCGTGGAGAACCTGCTCGCCGTGGCCCACCGCGGCCATTCGGTCGTGTCGTGGAGCGTGAACCCCGAGGCCGTGTGCGATGAGTTCGAGGCGGGCGCACCCTCGCTCGACCGCCGGCTCGATGCGGCCCGCCGGTGTCAGCAGGCGGGCTATCTCGTTCGCTTCCTTGTCATGCCCATCCTGCCCGTGGAGGGCTGGCGGCAACACTACTCTCAGCTTGTCGAGGCGATCTTCGCGGCGACGCGGCCTGACCGCATCACCCTGGGCGGCATATGCAGCTACGGCACGGCCCTGCGCCTCACGGCCGGAGCGCTGGGCAGCGACAACCTGATCGCCCGCCACCTCGCCCCGACGCCCTCGCCCGACGGACGCCGCCGCTTTCCCCGCGAGCTGCGGGCGGAACTCTACCGCCACATCCTCGGCGAGATTCGCTGCCACGCGCCCGAGATGCCCGTCGCTCTGTGCCTTGAAGAGCGAGAGGCGTGGGAGGCGTGCGGACTGAACCCCGAACGGCCGGCGTGCAACTGTGTGTGGTGATGCAACCGTGATACGTGATACGTGATGCGTGATACGCGATGCGTAATGCGTGATGCCTGATGCCTGATGCGTGATGCGTGATGCGTGATGCGTACTGCGTGAGAAGAGAAGGCGGGCATATCCTGGCCTTCTTCCGGCCTCTCACGCATCACGTATCACGCATCCTTCGGATCCGTCCCGCGCCCCCCAAAGCCCGGCATGCCGAGCGAAGTCGAAGCACCTCTCTCGGGATTGCGGAGCAGCGGGATTCCTCGGCTACGCTCCTCTCGGAATGACCGAGTTGGGCGCCCTCTCCTGGCTCGGCGGACGCGCCGCGCGTCGTCTCTCACGTATCACGTTCGACGCATCACGTCCCTATCGAGTTCATCAGCAGCCCATAGAGAGGATCGCGTCCGCGGGTGATGCAGACTGCTTGCGGGGCATGGCCACCCCGGGCGGCGAGCCCGGCAAGCCCAAAGCGGCGCTCCGCGCATGCGGGACGCCTTCTCTTCATCACGCGTCACGGGTCGCGCGTCAGGGACTCACTTCTTCTCGGGCGCAGGCTCGGGGGCCGGCGGGTCCTTCGGCTCGCGGCCGACGGCCCAGTAGAGGCCCCGAATGACGAGGCGCTGGAAGGAGGGGTTCACCCAAGCCTCGCGGCCGTGGCCGAGGCTCGTGTAGAACACGCGGCCCTTGCCGTACTCGTGGCACCAGCCCATGCTCTGCTGCTCGTTGCCGCGGTCAATCTTCACCAGCGAGTGCGGCTCGAAGCCTTTGGCGTAGTTGTGGCTGTACGTCTCGTCCTGGATTTCGAAGTCCTCGAGCCCCTTGGTGATCACGTGCTCCTTGTCCACGATGCGGGTCCAGAACTTGCCTCCGCCGTGCCCCTTGAAGCGGCCGCCGATCATCTGCCAGTAGGCCTCGGAGTTCTTGAAGGAGTCGGTCGCCGAGTGGATGCCGGCGAAGGCGCCGCCGCCCTTGACGAACTCGATCAGGCCCTTCTCCTGCTCGGGGTCCTTGAAGTTGAGGCCCGAGCCGTAGAAGAGGATCAGGTTGTACTTCTTGATGTTGTCGGCCTTCAACTCGTCCATGTCGTTCGAGGCGGTGATCTCGAAGTCGCCCAGCTTCTCCAGGATCGGCTGGAGGATGGCGAAGTTGCCCTTCCAGTCGTGACCGCCGCCCTGGAGGAAGAAGAGCTTGATCTTCTCGCCGCCCTGTGCGTTGAGGCCGAAGGCCGCCAGGGCCAGCACGCCCAGCATCCATCGCCGCGTCATTCCGTGTCTCCTTCTCTGTGCCCACATCCACGTCCACGAACACGCTGGTGAGTCTACGACCGCGGGCCGGGGGTGTCAAGTCATCGGGCCGGTCACCACTGGTTCCTCACGGCCACGGGCTTGCCCGTGGCGGCGGATTGGACGGCGGCGAGGCAGGTGGCCACGGTGCGGGCGCCCTCGCGCTCGTCGAGTTCCACCTCGGTGTCGTCGAGGATGGCGCGGGCCAGGGCGTCCATCTCGGCGCGCTTGTTGTGGCTCGCAATGTCCACGGGCACCGATGCGAAACGCTGGTGGCCGAACGCCTTCTCGCTGGCGACCTGAATCTCGGGCGAGGTGTTGTCGGCGATGATTGTGCCCTTCGTGCCGTAGAAGACGCTGCGCATGGTGTAGGGGCGCTTGACGCCGATGCCGCAGAAGACCTTGCCCAGCACGCCGCCGCGGGCGAACTTCATCGCGGCGATGGTGCAGTCGTCCACAGGCCAATCGGTGAGCACCTTGCGATTGGCGTAGGCGAACACCTCCGCCACGTCGCCGCCGATCCAGCGGAGCAGGTCCACCGCGTGGCAGGCGCCGCCGAGGAACGGGTGCCGCAGGCGCACGGGGTCCACGCGCCAGCCGCCCACACCTTTGATGTGCGTGTAATCGTGGGCGTATTCGGATTCGAGGAAGAACAGGTCGCCGATCAGCCCCTCGGCGATAAGGCGTTTCGCCATGGCGAAGCCGGGCGCGAAGCGGCACACCTGGCCGACGAGGAACTTGCCGCCCGTCTCGTCGGCCGTGCGCACGAGAAGGTCGCACTCTTCGAGTGTCATCACCATCGGCTTCTCGCACAGGACGTGCTTGCCGGCTCGGAGGGCGGCGCAGGCCTGCTCGCAGTGCCACTGGTCGGGCGACGCAACGAAGATGATGTCTATCTCGGGGCAATTCACCAGGTCGCGGTAGTCGGTGGAAGCCACCTTTGCTCCGCACTCGCGAGCGACGGTGCGCAGGAGCGCCTCGTCGGTGTCGCACACGCCATGGGTCTCGACGAGCGAGCTGCCCTCCCACTGGCGCGGGTGGCCGGCGCGGAGGCCGATGGTGCCGACTTTGAGCCGTCTCATGGACATGGGCGTCTCCTGTCAGCGGCCGTAGCCGAGCGACCGGTGGCGGTTGCGGCGGCGGTTGGGGGCCTCGGTGCGGGGCAGGCGGCGCTCGCCCGGGCCGCCGTGGGGGTGCTCGACCTCCTCGTCCTCGGTGTGGCGGGCCTTGCGCAGGGCCTCGTAGAGCCGCTTGTCCACGTCAACCAGCACTACGTGGCGGAGCGTGGCCGTCCTCGTTGCCGCGATGGCGTCGAGCATCGCGCGGGCGGCGTCGGCGGGCGATACCTTGCCCATGCGCACGCCGAGGTCGGGAATGGCCAGGCTCTCGCAGCCGAGGCGGTCGGCGCACTCGATGGCCGCCTTCGTCGCTTCGGCGATGTTCTCGGGCGGAATGCGCTGGCGGGGCCGCCGCATCGAAACCGCGTGAATCACGTGGCGGAAGGGCAACGAGCCGGCCGTCGTCGCCACCGCCATCCCCACGGGGATGGGCGCCTCGGCGATGGCCGCGTCCTCGATGGCCTGGCCGCCCGCGCGGCGGATGGCCAGCGACACTCCCTCCGCCATCGCGCCCGTGGTATTGGCGGGGTTCACGATGGCCGCGGCCTTGACCCGCGTAATGTCGCCCTTGCGGATGTCCACGGAGATCCGACTCATGCGCGGCTCCTTGCGCCTGCTCTATGCTGCCAACATTCCGGGCGGCTGTCAAGGAAAGGCGAGCCGGCGGTTGACTCGCACCGTGCGCGCGATGTAAGCTCTGGGGGGTTACCGAATGCCGCTCCCGGCAATCAAGAGATGGCTGTCGGCATGGCAACAACTGTGGCGACCTGTGGCGAGTTGGCGGCGGCGACTCGCGAACTGCGGGAAGAGGTGCGGCGAGACGCGGCCTCGTTCTCGGAGCGATTGCTGCTCGTGGCCGAGGCGTTCCGCGAGAGCGAGGGCGAGGTCTATCGCGGGATGCGGACGGCGAAGGCGACCCGCCGCATCTTCGAGAAGATGCCGATCAAGATCCGCCGCGGCGAAATCCTGGTGGGCTGGCACCCCAACAGCCGCCCCGATGAGGTGACGAAGAAGGCGATCCAGGATGCCGCCGCCTATCTCCGCACGCAGACGTACTGGGTCTGGGCGTCTGAGGGCCACATGGCGCCCGACTACCCGACGCTGCTCCGCGACGGCATCGGGGGCACGCTCCGCCGCATCGAGGAGCTTCGTCTCCGTCTCGAACACCTCGACCTGGCGACGCCCCAGAGACAGGCATTCTACGATTCCGCCCGCCTGTCGCTCGAAGCCCTCCAGCACCTCATCCGCCGCTACGCCGACCTCGCCCGCCACCTGGCGGAGGGAGCGGGCGATGGGGGGACTGTCGCGCTTTCGCGCGAAAGCGCGACAGTTCGACAGCTCGGCCCGCGGGACGGGGACGTCCCGCCCGCAACTCCTCCCACCACCGAGCGGTGGTGGGCGGAGGAACTGCGGACAATTGCCGCGGTCTGCGACCACATCGCCTACGAGCCGCCCCGCACGTTCCGCGAGGCGCTCCAACTGGTGTGGTTCCTCTACCTCGCCGTGTGCCTGGAGGCCAGCGAGAGCCACCACTGCTTCGGCCCCGGCCGCCCCGACCAGTATCTCCTCCCCTACTACCTCCGCGACCGCGAGGCGGGCATCCTGGACGACGCCACGCTCGAGGCCCTCCTCGACCAGCTCTTCATCAAGTGCAACGAGTTCGAGGGGCGGGGAATGTCCGCCGTCATCCTCGTCCTCGGCGGCCGCAAGCCCGACGGCTCGGACGCCACGAACGAGCTCTCCTACAGGTTCCTCGAGGCCTGCGGCCGCGTGCGAATGTATTTCCCCGGCTGCGACATCTCGTGGCATCGCGGCATGGACGCCGAGTTCCTGCGCTGCTGCGTCGCCCTCCTGCGCAACGGCAACGGCCAGCCGGCCTTCTTCAACGACGAGGTGATCGTCCGCGGCCTCGTCCGCAAGGGCATCCCCTTCGAGCACGCAGTGGACCATCTGCCGAGCACGTGCACGGAGACCTCCATCGCCGGCCGCACCAACCCCTGGGTCGCACACCCCTACGTCAACATCGCCCAATCGCTCCTCCACGCCCTCTTCGACGGCCAGGCGCCCGGCACGAACGAGCCCAGCCGTCCCCGCACAGGCCTGCCGCAGACGTTCGCCGAACTGCGGGACGCCTTCGTCCGCCAGCTCGAGTACGACGCCCACCAGGCCGTGGCCCGCGTGCTCCGCGACCAGTGGCACGCCTCGATGTACCGCCTCTTCCCCCTGCTGTCGTGCTTCATCCAGGGCTGCCTGGAGCGCGGGCGCGACATCGCCCAGGGCGGCTGCCTCTACACCTTCCTCCAACCCGAGGCGGTCGGCACATCGAACGTCGTGGACGGCCTGGCGGCGGTGAAGGTGCTGGTGCAGGACGAGAAGCGCTTCACCCTCGACGACTTCCGAGCGGCCATCTGCGCGAACTTCGCGGGCCACGAGGGCCTTCGCCGCGCCATCGTCCGCGAATGCCCGAAGCACGGCAACGACGTGCCGTGGGTCAACCAGCTCTTCGCCGACGTGGCCGGCGCCTGGTGCACCTATCTCGAGGGCCACACCAGCCTCTTCGGCGGCCCGGTGCTCCCCGGCTTCCTCGGCTGGACCGTGTGGATACACTTCGGCGAGCAGACGGCAGCCACGCCCGACGGGCGCCTCGCCGGCCAGCCGCTCGCGCACTCGCTCGCCCATCGCAGCGGCGTGAGGGTCAAGGGCTTCCCCTCGCTCGTCCTGTCGGCCTCGGGCTTCGACCAGTCGCGTGGACTCGGCGGCATCACGTTCAACGTCCGCTTCGGCGCCAACTCGCTCGCTGCCGAGGGCGGCGTCGAGCGGCTCAAGGCGATGATCGAGGCGGCGATGGACCTCGGCACCTATCAGGTGCAGGTGGACCTGGCGAGCAGCGAGGTCCTGCGCGACGCCCAGGCGCACCCCGAGAACCACGCGGACCTGCTCGTCCGCATCGGCGGCTACCTGGTGCCCTTCACCCTCCTGCCCCCCAAAGCCCAGGAGGACATCCTCGCCCGCACCGAGCTGGAACTGTGACCGACACCGCTGCCCTTCGCTCCCAACGCGGCCTGATCTTCGCACTGGACCAGACGGCCACGCACGACGGCCCGGGGCTGCGGATGACGGTGTACTTCAAGGGCTGCCCGCTGCGGTGCGTGTGGTGCCACAGCCCCGAATCCATCGCCCCCAAGCCCGAGATCGCCTGGTATGAGGCCCGCTGCCGAAGGTGCGGAGCTTGCGCCAGCCTGTGCGCCGCGAGGCTGCCACCCTGGTTCGAACAGATGCCCGAGCATCGGGCCCGCTGCCGCCAATGCGGCGAGTGCATCGCGACGTGTCCCGCCGAGGCGCTGGAACTGAAGGGGGATGAGACCACGGCGGGCGAGGTGGCCGACGCAGCGGAACGGCTCAAGCCCTTCTTCGACCGCAGCGGCGGCGGGATCACGCTCACCGGCGGCGAGCCGACGCTTCAGGCCGATTTCGCCGTCGCCGTTGCCACGCTCTGCCGCGGGCGCGGCGTCCACGTGGCCGTCGAGACCTGCGGCGGCACGGCCTGGGAACGCCTTGCCCGCCTGGCCGATGTGACCGACCTCTTTCTCTACGACCTCAAGGACGCCGACCCCGCCCGCCACAGGTGCAACGTCGGCGTCGAGCTGGCCCCCCTCGCCGACAATCTCCGCCGCCTCCTCGCCCGTGGCGCAGACGTGATCGTTCGCGTGCCGCTCATCCCCGGCTGCAATGACTCGCCCGCCGACGTGGCGGCCATCGCCCGGCTTGCGCGCGGCTGCGGTGCGCGGCGCCTGACGCTCCTGCCGTTCAACCCCGCGGCCTCGGGCAAGTACTCGTGGCTCCGCCGCCCCTATCCTCTGCCCCAGGCCAAGCCGCAAAGCACCGACGAAGTGCGCCGCCTGGAGGCCGTCGTGGCCCGCGAGGGGCTTGCGGTGGTTGCGCCATAGATCCTCGGGCACAGGGCCCGACGGCTCGGACAGGTCAGACCGGTCCGACAGGTCGGACGGCCGCCTCACGCGCCGGCTCGCCCCTTGCGCCCTCCCGCACACACGGTTATATTGGGCGTGCCATCAGGCCCATGCCCCCACGGGAGACCACCATGATGAGACTCCTGACCATCGCCCTGCTCGCCGCGTCCTCCGCGGCCCTGGCCGCCACGCCGCCCCCCGCCCTGCCGCTGATTGACCCCGAGCCCTTCAAGAAGGCGCTCGAGGAGCACGTGGACGCCAAGTTGCGAGGCATCCTGGTCCACGAGGAGATTGAGGGGCACCTCGAGACGCCGATGAGGGTCGAAGTCCTGGGCTTCGAGGAACTCCGCCCCCGCGGCCCCGTCGCCGAAGCCAGCGTCAAGGTCGTTGTGCGGTCCGACGCCCACGAGGGCGCGGGCACGTGGAAGGTGGACTTCGAGCTGAGGGACGGGGCGTGGCAGGTGGCGCGAATCGAGATACCCAAGCGAAGCTTCGGCGTGGCCAACTACGCGATGGTGCTCCTCTACCTGGGCGGCATGCTCGCCATCGGCTGGTGGACCAGCCGCCGCATCTCGGGCACGCGCGGCTTCTTCATCGCCGAGGGGAAGCTCAACCACATCGTCGTCGGCATCTCGCTCATGACCACGTACCTCTCGGCGTTTACGATGATGGGCCTTTCCGCCTCGGCCTTCAGCAACAAGGACTGGACGTGGGCCATCCAACTCCCCTTCCTGGTCATCACCGCGTTCGTCATCACGCGCTTCGTGCTGCCGCGCTACCGCGAGGCGGGGGTGATCAGCGTGTACCAGTATCTCGAACAGCGCGTCCACGTGTCGGCGCGCCTCCTCGCCTCACTCTCATTCGTCATTTTCTCAATCGCCCGGATGGGCCTGGTGCTCTACCTGCCGGCGCTCGCGTTCAGCATCATCACGGGCTTCCCGCTGGTGTGGACGATCGTGGTGATGGGCGCCGTGGTGACCGCCTACACGGCCATCGGCGGCATCGAGGCCGTGATCTGGACCGACCTCGCGCAGGCGTTCTTCATCGTCCTGGGCGCCGCGCTCAGCGTGGTCTTCGTGCTGGCCGACACGGGCCTGGCCGAGTTCGCCCGCGTCACGGCCGCCTTCCACAAGTTCCGCCTCGTCGAGCCCGGCTTTCCCAGGGCCGACCTCACCCAGGTGGTGGCCGTCTGGCTGGTGCTCGAGACAATCTTCCAGACGATCCGCATCTACGGCACCCAGCAGGACATGACCCAGCGCTACCTGACCACGGCCTCGACGCGCAAGGCCAATGCCAGCGTGTGGATCGCGATCCTGGCCTACATCCCGCTCGCCTTCGCCTTCTACTTCATTGGCTCCGCGCTGTTCGCCTACTACACCACGGTGCCCGATGCCACGCTGCCTGCCCTGGTGGCGAACGGGCGCGCCGACGCCATCTATCCCTACTTCGTCGCCAGCCGCCTGCCGGCCGGCCTCGCGGGCCTCGTCATCGCCGCGATATTCGCCGCCGCCATGTCCAGCATTGACGCCTGCATGAACTCCAGTTCCACCGTGTGCATCGAGGACTTCTACCGGCGCTTCAGCCGCATCGAGCGCGACGATGCGCATTACCTCCACGTCGCCAAGGGCCTCACCTGGGCCTGGGGCCTCCTCGCCACGCTCATGGCCCTGTCGTTCATGCAGATCACCCAGGCGCAGGACGTGTGGGCCAAGATCATGGGGATCTCGACCAACGGCGTCCTGGGCCTGATGGCCCTGGCGTTCCTCCCGTGGCGGGTGCACTGGGTTGCCGCGATAGCGGGCTTCGTGCTCAGCTACGTCTGCCTCTTCTTCATGATGAGGTCATCGCTCACCTTCCTCCTCTGGCCCGTCGTCGGCAACACCGCCTGTTTCCTCATCGCCCTTGCCGTCGAGGCGGTGATCCGCCTCGGCGCGGGGCGGCGTGGGCCACAAGACCGTTGACTGCGTACAGCCTCCGCGCTAGCATGAACGCATCGGCCAGAGTCCACGCGGCCTGCCCGTGGACTCGTCGGCGCGTAGCCGCCCGCGCGTCGCGGCAGGGTACAAGGAGCATTCGATGGCGAGGAGAGCGTTCGCTTGTGCAATGGCGTTGGCGCTCGCCGGCGGGGCCTCGGCGGCGCCCATCGAAATCTTCGGTCTCAAGAGCGACAGCGGAGGCCTTGGCGGCCCGTTTCACATCTTGCGCTACGACGTCACGGCCAACTCCTTCTACGACTGCGGCACCATCATTGGGGCTTCCACCAACCTGGCCATGGACGCCAACCGCCGCCTCTACTACATGTACCCCTTCGACTTCTCGCACGTCCTCTATCGGGCCGACCTGGACGGGAGCAACAACCTGATCAACCAGCAGGTCGAGACCACACTGACCCCCGGCCTCAGCATCATTGACGGCTTCACGATCGGCCCCGACCAGAACCTGTACATGACCGGCTACGGTCACAGCGAAATCTACCGCTACATCGTCGGCTCCGGCAACACCTTCGTGACGACCGAAGTCACCCTCCAGGGCGGCGGCCAGAACGGCGACGGCAGCGAGTATCGTTCGGACCTCGCCTTCGACCCGATCACAGGCTATCTGGTCGGCATCGGCATCGCCCCCGGCGGCGTGCGACGCACGCTCTTCCAGATCCCCGGCAACCTCGTGATGAATGGCGTCAACGACAGCTACCCCTGGGAGTACTTCGGCGGAAACTCCTCGCCCTGGGCCTCCCCCACCTTCGACCTCGGCAACCCGGCCAACCCCGGCGGCCCGCTCGGGCCCAACCCCGATGGGGTGGCCTTCGACTTCGCGACCGGCGCCCTCTACCTTTCAGGGGACGGCGAGAAGTTCTCCCTCTGGGACCGCAACACCGCAACGTTGATCAACTACCTCACCGACCCGGGCAGCGGGGCAGACACGGGGATGGGCTTCGACCTCGCGTTCCAGCAGGCCAGCAACATCCCGGAGCCCGCCACAACCATCCTCGTTGCTCTCGGCGCCTCGATGCTGCTGTGCCGGCGCAGGCGTTCGGCGTGACCGAGGGGCGCCCGATGCTCACACGGGCCGCCGCCCATCTGGCCTGGCTGGGCATGCTGGCGAGCCCGGGGGCCGGCAATGAGCGCCTCCCCTACGCTATCGTAGACACGGCGCAAGACCGCTGCTACGATGCGCGCACAGAGATCCCCTATCCCGACAAGGGCGCCCCCTACTACGGCCAGGATGCCCAGTACCAAGGCTCTCGCCCCGCCTACAGGAACAATGGCGACGGCACGGTGACGGATCTCGTGACGGGCCTCACGTGGCAGCGCGACCCAGGCGAGAAGAAGACCTTTCGCCAGGCCGTGGCCGGCGCGGCCCAGTGCCGGCTGGGCGGCCATGACGACTGGCGCCTCCCCACCATCAAGGAGCTCTACTCGCTCATCCACTTCACCGGCACCGACCCCGACCCTCGCCGCACCGATCCCGGCCGCCTCAGGCCGTTCCTGGATGCCGGCGCCTTCGTATTCCGGTATGGCGACCCTGCCAAGGGCGAGCGCCTCATTGATGCGCAATACGCCACGTGCACGAAGTATGTCGCCACCACAATGGGCGGCAACGACACTATGTTCGGCGTCAACTTCGCCGACGGCCGCATCAAGGGCTATCCCGCCGGCCCCCACCCTGCGCGGGGCGAGAAGACCTACTGCGTGCTCTACGTGCGCGGCAACCCCGACTATGGCAGGAACGACTTCCGCGACAACGGCGATGGCACGGTCACCGACCGGGCCACCGGCCTGATGTGGCAGCAGGCCGACAGCGGCAAGGGCATGAACTGGCAGGAAGCCCTCGCGTACGCCGGGGGCCTCGCTCTCGCCGGGCACTGCGACTGGCGCCTGCCTGACGCCAAGGAGCTTCAGAGCATCGTGGATTACACCCGCTCGCCCGATGCCACGCAGTCGGCCGCCATCGCCCCGGTCTTCCAGGCCACCCGCATCCTGAACGAAGGCGGCAAGCCCGACTACCCGTGCTACTGGACAAGCACCACCCACGCCAGCGCCCGCGGCGGCGAATCCGCCGTGTACATCGCCTTCGGTCGGGCGCTCGGCTGGATGGAGGACCCGCGGACCCGCCAGATTGCCCTCCTCGACGTGCACGGAGCAGGCGCTCAGCGCAGCGACCCCAAGGACGGCGATCCTTCACAGTTCCCCCGCGGTCGCGGGCCGCAGGGCGACGTCGTGCGCATCGCAAACTTCGCCCGCTGCGTACGGGGCGGGGGGGTGACCTTGCGCGCCCAAGGCCCGCCTGTCGAGGCCCGCCAACCGCCCGGGGCGCAACCGGTCAGCCCCTGGATGCAACGCGAGGACAGGGATGGGGACGGGAAGGTTTCGCGCGAGGAGTTTGGCGGTCCGCCGGAACACTTCGACCATCTCGACCGCAACGGGGACGGCTTCCTCACCGAGGACGAGGCCCCCAAGGGCCCGCCCCCGCGTCCTGGCCTGCCGCGGTGAAGCGGCTACTCATGCTCACCACGGCATCGAGGCAGCAACGCCTTTCGCCAGACCTTCCACCCCGCGGGAACGGGTGCTGCCTTGGCGCCGGCGCCCCGCGGTGTCTAGGAGCCTGTCCAGGAATCCGCGTGAGGCTGCGACGCCTGCGATTCTGGCCGCAGGCTAGAAGCACGGAGGAGGCGATGCAACGGAGCGCATCGCCGACGAGGTGCGACAACGCGTGCGGCCAGAAGCCGCAGCGTCCCTTCGGGTTGCGGCGCCAGCGGGGATTCTTGGACAGGCTCCTAGCGCCTGATGTCGCGGACCCGCCAGCCCTTGTCGGTCCTCTCGAACGTGACTGTCCAAGTCGGCTTCATGCCGTAGAGGTCGTCCTTCGTGGCCATGCGGACCTTGGCGGTGGCCTCGTCGCCACGCACCTGGATGGTCTCGAAGGCATCGGGCTTCATGTCCATGGAGCCCGTGCGCAGATGCTCCTCCAGCGCCGCCTTGAACGGGGCGGGGTCCAGAGCAGGCTTCTTCTCGCCTCCGCAGCCAACGGCCAGCGCGGCGGCGGTCAGCAGCAGAGCATGCCGGACGTGCGTCATGGCGGGGTTCTCCTGTTGCACGAGGTCGGTCGCATGCCGACACCGCGAGCGTCGGCCGTATTGTACCCCCGGGCTCAGCACCTCACAAGACCACGCGCCTGGCGGGGCGGATGCGGGAGTTTCGGTTCTTCTGGGTTTGGCGATCTCGACTCGCCTGGTCTGGCGCGGGGCGTGGGCATGCCTGCTCGCTGCGGACCTGGCGGACCCTCGGGCGGGCACGGCCGAGCGCCTGGTGAGCGCACCCCGCTCATACTTGCTCAACCCTGAGAGGGGGAAGTGAGCAAGTATGGGTAGATTGGCGACGATTGGCGATTCTCGCGGCTCCGGCCATACTCGCTCATCTGCGGGATGAGCAAGTATGGGGGCGGGAATGGCCGGAGGGCGTAAGGCGGTGCGGCATATAGGGTTATGGGGAGGTCTCGCCGGAGCCGCAGCCCCCGTCCCGCGCTTCCTAGCGGCGGGCATGACGGGATCGCTGAACCCTGACGAGCCAGAATTTTCCTTGACCGCGCGCGGTGCGATGCTATAATTCGGGTCTCTGCGCAACGTGCGCCTGGCTCGGTTCTTCCTCGAAAGGAGGCCCTCGTGGCCGTGAGCAGGCTGCCATACTCGGCCAAGGACCTTTTCCGGCGTGGCCCGCAGCTCACGTATCGCGGGCGCAACCTCGACCAGATCGCCTTTCCCCTCGGCGGCATCGGCACGGGCACGATCAGCCTGGGCGGCTGGGGGCAGCTCCGCGACTGGGAGATCCTGAACCGCCCGGCCAAGGGCTTCAGCCCGCCCGATTGCTTCTTCGCCCTCAAGGTGCGCGAGGAGGGGAAGGAGGCGGTGACGCGAGTCCTTCAGGGCCCCGCCGGCGGCGACTACGTGGGCGGCGGCCACTCGATGCCGCGCAACGCGGGCGAGGGCCTGCCTCACTTCGACCAGGTGTCGTTCAAGGGCGAATACCCCTTCGCCTACGTGCAGTTGCGCGACCCCGCGCTGCCCGTTCGCGTGACCCTCGAGGCCTTCAACCCGCTGATCCCGCTGAACGATCGGGACTCGGGCATTCCGGCCGCGATTCTGCTCTACCACGTGCGCAACACCTCGCGGCGCGACATCACGGTGACGCTCTACGGCAACCTCACGAACATCGTGGGGCACCCGGACGCGGAGGGGCGGGTGAATGAGGCGCGCGAGGGGCCGGGCTTCACCGGCCTTTACCTCACCACGAGCAAGCACGACCCGGCCTCGCCCCAGTTCGGCTCGATGGCCCTGGTGACGATGCGGGAGGAGGCCCTGGTGTGCCCGCGCCACAAGGGCGGCCTGGCCAAGCTCTGGGAGGCGCTGGCCTGGAGCGACGAGTTCCCGCCGCGGCCCGGCCCGGAAGCCACGTCGCACACGGGCACGGTGGCCGTACACGCGGCCATCCGGCCCGCCTCGGAGATCGTGATCCCCTTCTTCATCGCCTGGCACTTCCCCATCGTCGAGCACTGGCAGAAGCGGCGAGCGGAGAACGGCGCGGAGCGCGCAGCCACCTGGCGCAACTACTACGCCGCGCAATGGAGCAACGCGTGGGACGTGGCCGAGCACGTGGTGTCGAACTACGACCGCCTCTACGAGGAGACCCGCCGCTTCCACGACACGCTCTTCTCGTCCACCCTGCCGAGCTACGTGCTCGATGCCGTGAGCTCGCAGCTCTCCGTGCTCCGCAGCACCACGTGCCTGCGGCTCGAGGACGGCACGTTCTACGGCTTCGAGGGTTGCAACAACGCCTCGGGCTGCTGCGAGGGCTCGTGCACGCACGTGTGGAACTACGCGCAGGCCCTCCCCTACCTGTTCCCCAGCCTCCAACGGTCCATGCTCGACGCCCACCTCACCTGGTCCATGAGCGACGACGGCTTCATCCAGTTCCGCATGCCGCTGCCGCTCGGCACCCGGGCGCAGGCGGGCTTCGTGCCGGCGGCCGACGGCCAGAACGGCCTCGTGATGCAGGTCTACCGCGAGTGGCTGATCGGCGGCGACGAGGCCTGGCTCCGCCGCCTCTGGCCCCTGGTGCGCAAGGCCCTCGAGTTCGCCTGGAAGTACTGGGACGCCGATCGCGACGGCGTGATGGAGGGCGTGCAGCACAACACCTACGACATGGAGTGGTGGGGCCCCAACACGATGACGGGCAGCCTCTACCTGGGCGCCCTGCGCGCCGCCGAAGAGCTGGCCCAGGTGGTCGGCGACACCGAAGCGGCCGCCACCTATCGCGCACTCTTCGACAAGGGAGCCGCCTGGACCGACAAGCACCTCTTCAACGGCGAATACTACGAACAGAAGGTCAACCCCCGAGCCAATGATCTCTGGCCCGAGCCGTACAAGAGCGTGAACGACCGCGGCAAGGACGACCGCTTCCCCGACTGGCCCAGGTGGCAGTTCGGCAAAGGCTGCCTCGCAGATCAGCTCATCGGCCAGTGGGTGGCGGCGATGCTCGGCCTCGGCTACCTGTACGACAAGGCGAATGTTCGCGCCGCCCTCCAGGCGATCTTCCGTCACAACTGGCGCCGCACGCTCCACGACCACCCTTGCACCCTCCGCATCTACGCCGTGAACGACGAGGCGGGCCTCCTCATCGCCACCTGGCCGCGCGGCGAGCGCCCCGGCTACGCCTTCTGGTTCTGCGACGAGGTCTGGTGTGGCATCGAGTACCAGGTGGCCAGCCACCTGCTCTATGAAGGCATGGTCGAGCAGGGCCTCGCCATCGTCAAGGGCGTGCGGGACCGCCACCGCGGCGACCGGCGCAACCCCTGGGACGAGTTCGAGTGCGGCCACCACTACGCCCGCTCGATGGCCAGCTACGCGCTGCTCACGGCCTTGAGTGGCTTCACCTACTCGGCCGCCGCGCAGACCATCGGCTTCGCTCCCCGGCTGTTCGAGAGCGACTTCCGCGCCTTCTTCAGCGTCGCGGAGGGCTGGGGCCTCTACGCGCAGAAGATCCGCGGGCGGGAGAAAGACCTGTCGATCCGCGTGGATTACGGCAGCCTGTCGCTGCGCCGCATCCTCACGCCGCTCATCACCCGCAAGGCCACCCAGGTCGCTGTCAGCTTCGTGGGGCACGCGCGCGGCGCCAGCGTGGAGCGGACCCAGGACGGCTATGCCATCGTGCTCGACCGCCCGATCGTCATCGGCAGGGGCGAGTCGATCAAAATCACGTTGTCCTGACGGCTGCTTTCGAGTATAATGCGGGCATCGCCGAGCCGGAGGCCCGGCGGCTTTTCGGACAGTCGGGCTCCCCTTCATCGCCTGTAAGGCAGCTTTGCCGGCCAAGTTGACCTCGCTGTGCCAATCCCTAGGAGCCTGTCCAAGAATCCCCGTGGGCTGCGTTGCCGGCGTCAGCGGGGCGGATGCAAGGCGCGGCTCCGCAGGCGATGCTACGGAGCGCATCGCTGAGGAGACGCAACGCGGCAGACGCCCCGCTGCCGCCGCAACCCGAAGGGACGCCGCGACTTCTGGCCGCAGGCGTTGTCGCACGTCGTCAGCGATGCTCTCCGTTGCATCGCCTCCTCCGTGCTCCTAGCCTGCGGCCAGAATCGCCGGCGTCGCAGTCCCACGCGGATTCTTGGACAGGCTCCCAGACCGTTCGGGAACCCCGCCAGCACAACCACAAGGAGCTACGCCCATGCTGGGATGCCACATCGGACGCAACTTCCAGGTCACCGTCGCCGGCGGCTCGTACCAGGACGGCCTCACGACGATCATCCAGGGCGCGCCCCCGGGCATGCTCCTCGCCGAACAGGCGGTCTACGCGGACCTGCTCCTTCGCAAGCCCGGCGCCGACGAGTTGTCGTCGCCCCGCAAGGAGCCCGACCTGCCGGTCATCTACACCGGCCTCAATGCCGCCGACACCATCGAGGGCGCCGGCAACCGCAACCACACCAACGGGACCCCCATCACGATCCTCATCCCCAACCTCGACCGCCACTTCATCCACGTGAAGCAGTACCAGGACACCAACCGCACCCCCCGGCCCGGCCACGCCTCCTACGCCTCGTTCGTCAAGTACGGCCCCGACGACGACGCCGTGGGCGCCGGGTTCTTCAGCGGCCGCTACACCGCCACCATCGTCGCGGCGGGCCACGTGGCCAAGAAGGCCCTCGCCCTGTTCGGCATCGAGGTCTTCTCCTACATCCGCGAGATGGCCGGCGTGCGCGCCGGCGAGGTCGCCCACGAGGCCGCCCTCGCCTACACCCAGGCCTACAAGCGCATGCGCTGCGACCTCGACCCCTTCTACCAGGAGGTCTACGTCCGAAACCGCATCACGATGGATATGCGCTTCCTCGAGAAAGCCGCCGTCCTCGCCCAGATCGAGGGCGAGATTGACGCCATCCGCGCCAAGGCGCCCCGCCTTTCCCCCCAGGCTGTCCGCGAGAGATACGGCGTCCACCACGTCGTCAACTGCCCCGACCTCGATGCGGCCCAAGCCATGCTCGACGCCTGCAACCGCATCACCGCCACCGGCGACTCCTCGGGCGGCGTCGTCGAAGTCGTCGCCACGGGAGTGCCCATCGGCCTCGGCGAACCGGTCTTCTACAAGCTCGACGCCGAACTCGGCCGCATGCTCGGCATTGGCGCCGTCAAGGGCGTCGAGGTCGGCGCAGGCTTCGCCGTCAAGGACATGACCGGCATCCAGTCCAACGACCCGATGCACAGCGAGGGCGGCAAGGTCGTCTTCGACTCGAACAATGCGGGCGGCATCACCGGCGGTCTCACGACGGGTCAAGCTGTCGTCGCCCGGCTGGCCGTCAAGCCCACGCCCACGATTGACAAGCCGCAGCACACCATTGACAAGTACACGCTCGAGAACCGCGGCCTCGCGGCCATCACGCGCCGCGACCCGACCATCGTGGGCCGCATCTGGCCCGTCGCCGAGGCCTTCACCGCCATCATCCTGCTCGACCACCTGATCGCGCACCTCGGCTACCAGGCCGTCCGCGACCGCGCCTATGCCGCCACGGGACGCACCGCGTGACCGACGCTCCACCCGACGCCGCCACGCCACTGGCCCAGGCCGTGTTCCTCGACCGCGACGGCACGCTGAACGAGGACCGTGGGCATCTGGCCAATCCCGACGACGTCGTCTTCTTCCCCCAGGCGGCCCCCGCCCTCGCGCGGCTCGGGGGCCGCTACCGTCTGTTCATCGTCACCAACCAGCGCGGAGTCGCCGAGGGCATCCTCACCCCCGAGCAGGTGGAGGCGGTGAATCGCCATGTCGTCGCCGTCCTCGCCCGGGCCGGAGTCGCCATCTCCCGCGTCTACACGTGCCCGCACCTGCGCTCGGACGGTTGCGCCTGCATCAAGCCCAACCCCCACTTCCTCCACCGCGCCGCGCAGGAGTTTGGTCTCGACCTCGCCCGTTCGTGGGTCGTCGGCGACCACCCGCATGACGTCGAGCTGGCCCGCCGCGCCGGCGCCCTCGGTCTCTACGTGCTTACCGGGCACGGAGCCAAGCACCGCGCGGAACTATCCCCCGGCACGGTCGTGGTGCCCGGCATCGCCGAAGCTGTTGACTGGATTCTCGCCCATTCCTGAAGAGGACTGCCTCATGGCCGCCGAGCCGAATGCCCGTGGCGACTGCCCGCGAGTGGCCTCTTCCGCCTGTATTCATCCCACGGCGACCGTCATCGGCAACGTCGTCATCGGCGAGAGAGTGCTCATCGCCCCGGGTGCCGTGCTCCGCGCCGACGAGCCCGGCCCCGACGGCGCCGTGAGCCCGCTCATCATCGGCGACGAGGCGAATATCCAGGATGGCGTCGTGATTCACGCCCTCGGGGGCACAACGGTCACCGTTGAGGCCGGCAGTTCGATCTCGCACAGGGCCATCATCCACGGCCCCTGCCGCATCGGCCCGCGGTGCTTCGTGGGCTTCAACAGCGTCGTCTTCAATGCCACCCTGGGCGAGGGGGTCGTTGTGCTACACCTCGCCCTCGTCGAGGGCGTGAGCGTGCCCGACGGCCTGTGCGTGCCAGCGGGAGGCATTGTCCGCGCCGCAGCCGACGTCGCCCGCCTCTCCCCCGCCCCGCCCGATCTCATCGCGTTCGCCGAGCGCGTGCGCCGGATGAACCTGCGCCTCGTGGCGGCCGCCACGCCGCGCCCTACGCAATAGCGCCCAGGGTGTGGGCCGGAATTGTAGGCAGGGTGATTGCCTCTGGAGCCTGAAGGGCTCGCATGGGATAGCCCAGGGCA